>DASXGF010000531.1:0-3702 GCA_036489275.1 Myxococcaceae bacterium
GCGATGGAGCGCGTGGACCGCTTCCTCGATCCGCTGATCGCGGTGCGCCACGAGGGGAGCTACTGGACACCCAACGGCAACCACCGGCTGGCCGCCACCCGGGCGCTGGGGTCGAAGACCGTCCTGGCGCTGCTGCTCCCCGAGCCCGACGTGGCGTTCCAGATCCTCGCCCTCAACACGGAGAAGGCGCACAACCTGAAGGAGCGGTCGCTCGAGGTCATCCGGATGCTCCGGGGCATGGTGGAGATCCGCGAGGGGACCGAGCTGGACGTGGCGCCGCTGCTCGAGGAGCCGGCCTTCGTCACCCTGGGTGCAGCGTACGAGAAGCGGCCGCGCCTGTCGGGCGGGGCGTACCACTCGATCGTCAAGCGCATCGACGGCTTCCTCGACGAGCCGCTGGCCGAGGCGCTGAGCATCCGCGAGGAGCGGGCGGACACGCTCCTCAAGCTGGACGACGCGGTGACGAAGGCGGTGGACCGGCTGAAGGCCAAGGGGATGACCAGCCCGTACCTGCGGCCGTTCGTGGTCGCGCGGATCAACTACCTGCGCTTCGTGAAGCCCAAGCCCGGCGCGGCTCCGCTGGAGTTCGACGCCACGGTGGAGAAGCTGACGCGCGCCGCAGAGAAGTTCAACGCGGAGAAGGTGAAGGAGTCGGACATCCGGGTGGGCGGCCCGGCCGAGCCCGAGGAGGGCTGAGCCCGATCGAGCGGCGCAGCCCTGCGCCGTCACATCGGCGTCCCCCTGGGTGCGGGGGGCTGAGCCTCATCGCTGGCGCGCTCCTGCGCGCTTCCTCGGGCGTCCCCCTGGGTGCGGGGGGCTGAGCGGTGCTCAGGGTCCCTGCTGGCAGTTCAGCGCGGTCTCCGAGCAGAGCATGAGCGACGGCCGCTGCGTGCTGGTCTGTCCGGGGATGCCGATGACATAGAGCGTGTAGATGCCCGTGTCGGAGAGGTTGGTGAACGTCCCCTGCGACCAGACCGGCCCGTTGCCCGTGTCGCGCGATGCCAGGGGAGCGGTGACGGTGGGTGAGCCTGGCGTGATGCCGCCAATCTGCTGGTAGTCGGACGCTGCGCCGTAGGCGACGCTGGTGGCGAAGGGCGAGAAGACCTGCCCGCCGACGACCCCCGTGTCCTGCGGGTTCGACCCGAGCGCGGCGTTCATCGCGCGCAGGAGCACGCTTCCGCTCGCCGACGGGGCGATCCGATCCACGATGACCCTCACCGCCACCGAGGGGTTGCCGCTGCCGGTGAACCGGCCGGCGAGCACGAGCGTCTGGGGAGAGTCGGCGGAGATGGAAGTGCTGATGTCCCCCAACCCGTTGAGCGAGCTCGCGCAGCTGTTCGACCCGGCCTGGACGAGGCGCACCGAGTAAGTGCCGGCATCGAACCCCGAGCGGTTCGAGAGCTGCGGATAGGAGAGCCCTCCCCCACCGATCAGGGGCGTTCCGAACGCGGCCACGCTGTCCGGCTTGAGGCAGACGTCGAGTGGGACCCCATCCGGGATCAGGTTGGCGACGCGGACCTGGCCAGGGCCGGGAGGCCCGGAGTCACAGGCGAGCGCAAGCACGACGGCAAGGAGGAACGGGACAGCGGCGAGGCGCGACATCGATCGGTGCTCCGGTGAGGACGTGGCGGCCGCACTCTCGCAGGGGACCCTGCACTCCGGGAAGAAAACCACCGCGGAGAACGTGAGGGAATATGAAGGGGCCACGCGGGTTCGGTGCCGTTTCGGCGCACAGTCGGCCTTGGAGCAGGCCGCCGTCCGGGGGCTTCCACTCACTCTGCGGTACACTCCTTCCGCACGCGATGTCTGCCGCCACCCTTCTCGTCGTCGACGACGACCGCGCCAACCTCGAATCGGTGGCGCGCATCTTCCAGCACGAGGGCTGGAGCGTCCTCACTGCCTCCGATGGGGCCGCAGCGGTGGAGCTGCTGCGCCGCCCGGAGGTGGCGGTGCTGCTCACCGATCTGATGATGCCGGCGATGGATGGCCAGGAGCTGCTGGCCACCGGCCGCGCGCTGCGCCCCGACGTCGAGGTGGTGCTGATGACCGCCTACGGGACGGTGGAGGCAGCGGTCAGCGCGATGAAGGACGGCGCGTACGACTTCCTCACCAAGCCGCTGAAGCGCCACGTCCTGCTCAAGACCGTGGAGAAGGCGCTCGAGCGCCACGCGCTGAAGGCCGAGAACCAGGAGCTGAAGGCCCGCCTCGCGGACCTGGGCGCCCAGCGCAGCCTGGTGGGCCAGTCACCCGCGTTCCGCTCCTTCCTCGACACGCTGAAGCAGGCCGCGCCGTCCACCGCGACCGTGCTCCTCCTCGGAGAGTCCGGCACCGGCAAGGAGCTGGCGGCACGCGCGCTGCACGAGCTCTCCGGCCGCGGCGCCGGCCCCTTCGTCGCGGTCAACTGCGGCGCATTCCCCGAGACGCTGCTCGAGGCCGAGCTCTTCGGCGTGGAGAAGGGCGCCTTCACCGGCGCCACCGCACGGCGGCCGGGACGCTTCGAGCGGGCGAACGGCGGCACCCTCTTCCTCGACGAGGTGGGCGAGATGCCCGTCGGAGCGCAGGTGAAGCTCCTGCGGGCGCTCCAGGAAGGAGAGATCGAGCGGCTCGGCGGGACACAGACGGTGAAGGTCGACGTGCGGCTGGTGGCCGCGACCTCGAAGGACCTCGGGCGCGAGGTGGCCGAGAGTCGCTTCCGCGAGGACCTCTACTATCGGCTGAACGTGGTGGAGATCCGGCTCCCGCCACTCTCCTGGCGCCGCGAGGACATCCCGCTGCTCGCGGACCACTTCCTGCGCCGGTTCGCCGCGAAGAACGGAAAGTCCGTGCGCGGCTTCAGCCCCGAGGCACTCGCGGCGCTCGAGGACTATGCCTGGCCGGGCAACGTCCGCGAGCTGGAGCACGCGGTGGAGCGGGCAGTGGTGCTCGCCCGGGGCGACGTGCTCGACGTCGGAGACCTGCCGGACACGGTGCGCAAGGGTCCGCGCGGCGCCGCGGGCCACGTGGTCATCCCGATCGGAACGCCGCTGGAGGAGGTCGAGCGGCGCGTGCTCCACGAGACGCTGCGCCACACCGGCGGGGACAAGAGCATGGCCGCCCGGCTCCTCGGCATCGCCACCCGCACCATCTACCGGAAGCTCGAGCGCGACGGCACCCGCCGGGACGAGGACGAGGCGAGCGGCGAGGGCTGAGCCTGGGAGCGGGGGACTGAGCCTCATCGCTGGCGCGCTCCTGCGCGCTTCCTCGGGCGTCCCCCTGGAGCGGGGGACTCTGACGTTCCGCCCTGCAAGCCGGCCCCCCGGAGTGACATTTTGTCAGGGCCCCTCCTGGGGAGGGCGTCCGGCCGCCGGTGACGGGGAATCTTCCGAGGAACCTCGCTGTCCTGGGGCCCTCCCCCGCTGGCACCGGGCTTGCTCTTGGACTCCCGGCCTCTCCCACGGGCACCCCGCATGGAACTCGTCATCCGGAAGTACTTCTGGGCCGTCAACCTCTGTTTCGTCGCGCTCGTGGCCCTGCTCGCGGCGAAGACGATCAACCTCTTCCTGGAGGCGGCCATCGCCCCTGCGCCCTCGGCGCAGACGGGCCGCGGCGCCACCCGCACCGCCCAGACCGAGGTGCCGGCGGTGCTCGACCTCGTGAAGCTCGCCCAGCTGACGAACCTCCCCCTGCCCAAGCCCGAGGAGGAGCAGGACACGCCGAGGGCGC
>DASXGF010000539.1:0-1661 GCA_036489275.1 Myxococcaceae bacterium
CCGTCGTCCGTCCAGCTCCGCCAGCGCGCGTGCGTCGTGGGTCACGACGAGCATCGCCGCACCCGCCGTGGCGAGCTCGCGCAGGAGGCGGAGCAGCGTCTCGACGCGCTCGGGATCCAGCGCCGCGGTGGGCTCGTCCAGCAGCCAGACCTCGGGCTCGAGCGCGAGGGCCCGGGCGACGGCGACTCGCAGCTTCTCTCCGCCGGAGAGCGCCCGGGCGTCCTGGCCGAGGAACTGCGGCTCGAGCCCGGCGCGGCTGATGAGCTCGCGCGCGGTGGCCTCGGACAGCTCCTCGCCCGCGAGCCTCGGGCCGGTGCGCACGTTGTCCAGCACTGTCCCCGGGAACATCGCCGGCGCCTGCGCGACGAGCGCGATCCGTCGGCGGGCCGCCCGCGGCGGGAGCGTCAGCACGTCCACGCCGTCGAGCAGCACCTGACCCTCGTCCGGCTCGGAGAGCTGGCTCAGCAGCCGGAGCAGGGTGGTCTTGCCTCCGCCCGAGGGGCCACCGAGGGTGCTGATGCGTCCACCCTCGAGTCGCAGATCGACTCCGTCGAGCAGCATCCGGCCCTCGTAGGCCTTCCGGAGTCCACGCGCTTCGAGCAGGGCGGCCATGTCGCCGAGCACCGGACGTAGGCCAGCCGGTTCGAGAACGCCAGCGCTCGCCATTCCCCCCCGCGTGGTAGATCGTCCGGGCTCTCGCGCGCTCGTCGGGAGGAGGTGCCCCATGTCGCTTCGCAGTCGCACGGGGTCGAGCCAGGCCAGCGCCGCGTTGCCGGGGAGGCGCTGAACTTGCCCGAGCTCCCTGCCGGTGGTCCCTCGCCCGGCGACATGAACCGACTCGAGATGCTCCTGGAGGCCGTCGAGCCAGCGGACGCCAAGGAGGCCGCTGACCTCGCGCTGATGAAGGCACAGCGCGGGTTGCTGCCGGCGCCCTTCTCCAGGACACAGCCGGGCGCCCACTTCACCGGCAGCGCGGTGGTGACGGATGGCAGACGGGTCGCCCTGGTGCACCACCGCAAGCTGGGGCGGTGGCTGCAACCCGGCGGGCATGCCGACGCCGCGGACGGGGACGATCTCCTCGCCACGGCGCTGAGGGAGGTGACCGAGGAGACTGGCTGTCCGGTCGTGCCGCACCCGACGGCGCCGCGACCGCTCGACGTGGACGTGCATCCCATCCCGAGTCGAGGAACGGAGCCGGCCCACCTGCACCTGGACGTCCGGTTCCTGGTGGTGACGGATCACCCCGAGGCTCTGCGCGAGGACCCCGAGGAGAGCAGCGCGGTCCGGTGGTTCGAGCTCGACGAGGCGATTCATCGCGCAGGGACTCCGGAGACGAAGCGGCTGCTCTCGAAGGTGCGAGCCGTGCTGGGCGCCTAGAGGGAGCGTCCAGCGCCGGGTGGCAGGACGCCGGTCGCGCTTGCCGCGCGTTGCGGCTTGGCGAACGCTACGGTGGATGGGCCGAGCGCCGACGCTGTTCAGGCCGATGACCGTGGGGCTGGTCGTCTGCGCGGCCGCCTTCGCCTTCGTGAAGCTCGCCGACGAGGTGCAGGAGGGCGAGACGCAGCGGGTGGATGCCCGGGTGCTGCGCGCGCTCCGGACTCCGGCCGACCCGGCGGTGCCCATCGGACCGTCCTGGCTCCTTCCGGCGGCGCGAGACCTGA
>DASXGF010000560.1:0-3564 GCA_036489275.1 Myxococcaceae bacterium
GCTCGTTGAGAGGCCGGTCCCCCAGCACCCACTTGGGGTCCACCTGGCCGTTGAAGCCCACCCAGCCGCCCGCCCGTCCCTCGATGGTCTGGACCTCGGCGGGCGGCGGCGGGCGGATGCCGTTCCGGAACGCGGCCGGCAGGGCGAGGAGCTCCGGGGGCGGCGCGCCGGTCACGCAGGTGGAGATCTCCTTCGCCGCGGGACCTGCGTCGTCGGCGTCCTCGTAGGAGAGGCACAGCTCGAGGACCAGCGCATCGCGCGCCGGAAAGCGGGGAAGCGCGCGTGCGGGGAACGCCACCTCCAGCGACATCCCCTTCTTCGTGCGGTGCACGGCGGCATCCACCATGGCCAGCGTCGCCGGGCTCACCCCGTCCTCGGGCCGCGGATCCACCTTCCCGCCCGGGCCGAAGCGGAAGACCGAGCCGCCGGCGGTCACCCCCGCCTCGGGGAAGTGCAGCGCGAGATTGACCCGGTCACGGTCGGTGATGGTCTCGTCCACGACGTCGAGCGCGACGTAGAGCGTGTCCCGGAACGCGCCCACCCGGGCGTTGAGCGACGCGCTCGCGCCCTCCAGCGGCTTCGCGGTGAGGGGCAGGCCCCCCCGGAAGTCCCCCAGCACCCCGTCCACCTTGGGGCTCCGGGCGAGCTCGGGTACCGGGCGCGCCGGGGGCGGCTCGTCGGGGGCCGCGAGCAGGAACACACTGAGGAAAAACGGCAGCATCGAGGGACCCCCGCGACCGGGGGGGCGGAGGGCCGGGGGGTCATAGCAGAGCAGGCACGGGCCGTGGTCTCCCGCTTGCCCGGCGAGCACCCCTTCCTTCAAACCCGGACGATCAGGGGAAGGATGAGCGGCCGGCGCCTGGTGCGCTCCCGGAACACCTGGCGGGTGACCCGCACCAGCGACTCGCGGAGGAAGGCGTCGTCGCCGCGCACCGCGGGGCTGAGCTCCTCGAGCATCGGAACGAGGTCCAGCGACGCCGACTCGAGCACCCCCTCCTCGTCGCGCGTGAGCCCGCGCCCGACGAGCTGCGGTTGCCCGACGTACGCCCCGGTGTCGCGGGACACGGTCACCACGACCGCGACCACGCCGTTCCGGGCGAGGCGGTTCCGGGTGGCGAGCGACTCGGGGGCGATGTCCCCGCCGCCGGCCCGGCTCTCGAAGACGCGGCCGACGTGGGCCTTCCCCCAGAACGCCCCCTGCCCCCCGGCGAAGCCGAGCACGTCACCGTCGCGGGCGAGGAAGCACTGCTCGGCGGTCAGGCCCACGCCGCGGGCGAGCTCGAGGTGCGCGGTCAGCTGCCGCAGCTCGCCGTGAATGGGGACGAAGTGCCTGGGCCGCACCGCCTCGAGCATCCGCCGCTGCTGCGCCCGCGCCGCGTGACCGGAGACGTGGAGGCCGGGCTCGATGCCGGCGTGCAGCACCCGGGCCCCGGCGGCGAGGAGGGCGTTGATCAGCACGCTCACCGCGCGCTCGTTGCCCGGGATGGGGCGGGAGCTCAGGAGCACGGTGTCCCCCCGCTCGATGCGGAGCCGCTCCTGCTCGGGCTGCAGGAGCTGGGACAGCGCGGCCCTCGGCTCGCCCTGGGCGCCGGTTGCCAGGATGCAGACGTGGTGAGGCAGGAGCCCCTCGGCCTCCTCGGACGAGCAGAGCAGCCCATCGGGAACCTCGAGCCGGCCGGCCCGCCGGGCGGCGTCCACGTTTCGCTCGAGGCTACGTCCGGCGAGCACCAGCCTCCGGCCGGTGCGGTGGCAGACGTGAATGACGTGCTGAATCCGGTGCAGGTGCGAGGCGAACAGGCCCACCAGCACCCGTCCGCCGGCCTCCGGGATGAGGCGGTCCAGCGTCTCGGCCACCAGCCGTTCCGATGGCGTCTCGCCCTCCACCTCGGCGTTGGTCGAGTCGCTGAGCAGACAGAGCACCTCGCCATCGGCGAGCGCCTCCAGCCGAGGGAGGTCGGTGGGCCGGGCGTCGAGCGGCGTCTGGTCCAGCTTGAAGTCGCCGGTGTGGACGACGGTCCCCTCGGGCGTGCGCAGGAGGAACCCCACCGCGTCGGGGATGGAGTGCGCCACCCGGAAGGCCTCGACCTCGACCGCGGGCGTGGGGTGGAACGGCTCGCCGGGGAGGATCTCCCGAAGGTCGGCGCGGACATCCATCTGGTCGAGCCGCTCGGCGAGCAGCGCCAGCGTGAGCCGGGTGCCGTACACCGGCACGCTCCGCTCCCGGAGCAGGAAGGGCAGGGCGCCGACGTGGTCCTCGTGCGCGTGGGTGAGCAGCACCGCGCCCAGCTGGGCCGCCGCGTCACGCAGGTAGCCGAAATCCGGAATGATGAGCTCCACCCCGGGCAGCTCGGGCGGGGGAAAGAGCAATCCCGCGTCCACCAGGAGGAGCTGGTCCTGGCACTCGAACACCATCGAGTTCAGGCCAATCTCACCCAGTCCGCCGAGCGGGATGATCCGCAGCACGCCCCCACCTTAGTGTCGCCCCACTGGAACCGCTGGGTCATGTTCACCCGAGTTGACCAGCCGGCGCGCTGTTTTGCAGTCTCCGCCCGCCCCATGGCCCAGCCCCGTCCCGGTGCGTACGCGCTGCGCTTCGAGCTCGGAGGGGTCCCGGTCGCCATCCAGCCCTCGTTCTGGCTCGGAACCATCCTCTTCGGCGCGCGGCTGCGCGGGCAGGCGCTGGTGCTCTGGGTGGCGGTCGTCCTGGTCTCGGTGCTGGTGCACGAGTTCGGGCATGCGATCGCGTACAGGGCCTTCGGCACCGAGGCTGGGGTGGAGCTCCATGCCTGGGGCGGCCTCACCTTCGGCGAGCGCGTCCTGCCCCGGTGGAAGCGAATCGTGGTGTCTCTGTCCGGACCCGGAGCGGGGTTCGTCTTCGGCGGGATGGTGATGCTCGTGGACAGGTTCATCCCCTTGGGCGACGGATGGGTCGCCGACTTTCTCGTCGCGCAGCTCCTGTGGGTGAACTTCGGCTGGGGATTCATCAACCTCGCGCCGGTGCTGCCGCTCGACGGTGGCCACGTGATGGAGGAGCTGCTCGGGCCTCGGCGGGCGCAGTGGGCGCCGCGCATCTCGACGGTGGCGGCGATCGGCGTGGCGATCTGGGGCGGGGTGCGAGGGAGCCCCTACCTCGCCGTGCTCTTTGGCTGGCTGGCGATCATGAGCATCCAGCGGTGGACGAGGCTGCCGAAGCGCACGCCCACCGCCTCGGCGGCAGTGACCGCGGCGTGGGTGAAGGAGGGCTGGGCGGCGCTGCAGAGGGGCTGGGACGTGGAGGCGGCTCGTCTCGGGATCCGTGCGCTGGACGCGGCGCGGACGGACGCGGCGCGGGCCGAGGCACTGGACCTCCTGGCCTGGACGGACCTCGCCCAGGGTTCCCCCTCGCACGCGCTCAGCCATCTGCGGCAGATCCCCGAGGCACGGCGGCGTGCCCTGACCTGGGCGCTGGCGCTCGAGGCGGACGGGAAGGCGGCGGAGGCGCTGGCTCAGGCCGAACGGGCCCTGGAGCGCGAGCCGACCGACACCTCGGCCGCGGTCCTGGTGCGAACGCTGCTGGCGCTCGGG
>DASXGF010000579.1:0-3765 GCA_036489275.1 Myxococcaceae bacterium
TCACCCCGTGGAGAATGTGAGACTCGCCGTACCAGGCCTGCAGACCATCGACACGCAGCATCGGTCGGGTGGAGGGAACGACCTCCGGGCCGGAGATCGGCCGCGCGGTGGCGAGCGCCGGCTCAGCCATGCTCGGCCCCCATGTACGCCTGCACCACGTCCTTGTTCTTGCTGACCGCGGCGTAGTCACCCTCGGCCAGCACCTCGCCCCGGGCGAGGACGGTGATGCTGTGCGAGAGGTTCGCGACCACCTTCAGGTTGTGCTCCACCATCAGCACCGTGCGGCTGGCAGCGACCCGCTGGATGAGGGTCGCGGTGCGGTCCACGTCCTCGTGCCCCATCCCTGCGGTGGGCTCGTCGAGGAGCAGCAGCTCCGGGTCGAGGGCGAGGGTGGTGGCGATCTCCAGCGCCCGCTTCCGGCCGTAGGAGAGCTCCACCGCGAGCGTGTTCATGAACTCGTGCAGGCCCACCGCCTCGGCGAGCTCCCGGGCCCGGGGCTCGAGGTCCTTCAGCGCCCGCTCCGAGCTCCAGAAGTCGAAGGAGCTCCCGCGCTTGCGCTGCAGCGCCACCCGGATGTTCTCCATCACCGTGAGGTGGGGGAACACCGCGGAGATCTGGAACGAGCGCACCACGCCTCGGCGGGCCACGTCGGCAGGCTTGTCGGGGGTGATGTTCTCCCCTTTGAACTTGATGGTGCCGGCGGACGGGGTGAGGAACTTCGTCAGCAGATTGAAGCAGGTCGTCTTGCCAGCGCCGTTCGGGCCGATCAGCGCGTGAATCGTCCCGGCGCGCACGGTGAGGCTCACGTTCTTCACAGCCACGAAGCCGCGGAATTCCTTCGTCAGTCCCTGCGTCTCGAGGAGCGGCTCGCCGCCCTGATGCGCCGGTTCGACCATGTGCGCTGTCCCTGCCCTTGAAGTTGGGGGGACGCAGCAAGACACGTTGCGTCGCCAACGTCGAGCGCTACTCGCACGCGTCCGGCGGGTTCACCGTTCGGTGACGTACACGCCCGGCGCGTCGGCGAGCGGCGGGAAGTCGTCGCTGCCGAGGGCAGCCGGCGGCGCGAGCTGCTCCCCCGATCGGGCCTTGATCCACTTCGCCCAGAGGTTCCACCAGGTGTCCCCATGGCGCGTTGACGCGACGTGCCAAGCCTCCGGGCTCTCCTGGAGCTGCTCGTGCAGCCAGTACGCCGCGCTCTTGCTCGGCGGGTTCACCACGCCGGCGATGTGGCCCGAGCTGCTGAGGACGAACTCCACCTTGCCCCCGAGCAGGCTGGTCGTCCGGAAGGCGGATCGCCACGGGGTGATGTGGTCCTCCACCGCGCCGACGATGAACGTGTCCTGCCTCACCCCCCCGAGCCGCAATCTCTTGCCCTGGACGGTCATCTCGTCCCGGGCGAGCGCGTTGTCCAGGTAGCAGCCGCGGAGGTACTCGGAGAGGAGGCGTGCCGGGACGCGCGTCCCGTCGTCGTTCCAGGCCAGCAGGTCGAAGCCCGGCGGCTCCTCGCCCATCATCCAGGCCGAGCCGAAGTAGTTGAAGTAGAGGTCGTTCGGCCGGAGCAGGTTGAAGGTCCGGGCCATCTCCTGCGACTCGAGTAGCCCGTGGCGGTTCACCCGTCGCAGGAGCCGCTCCACGGTGGGCCGGTCGGTGTACGCACCGAGCGGCCCGGGCTCGCTGAAGTCCACCAGGGTGTTCATCAGCGTGAGCGCGTTGAGCGAGCGATCTCCCGTCGCTTCCAGGTACGCGGCGAGCATCGTCGCCAGCGTGCCGCCCACGCAGAGCGCGGCCACGTCGACCTTCGGCGCGCCGGTGATCTCCTTCACCACCCGGAGGGCCTCCAGCGGTCCCTCGAGCAGGTAGTCGCCGAACCCGACGTCCCGGAGGCCGGGGTCCGGGTTCCGGTAGCTCATCATGAAAGTCGTGTGGCCGTTCTTGACCGCCCACTCGACGAAGCTCCGGCCGGGGGCGAGGTCCATGATGTAGTACTTGTTGATGAAGGGCGGGCTGCAGAGCAGCGGAACCGCGTGGACGGTCGGCGTCTGCGGCGCGTACTGGATGAGCTCGAAGAGCCGGTTCCGGTAAACGACCTTCCCCGGCGTGCAGGCCAGGTTCTTGCCCACCTCGAAGCCCGAGCGGTTCACCAGGGCCGGCCAGCCCTCGCGGGTGCGGACGTCGTCCATCCACTTGCGGATGCCGCGCACTGCGCTGAGACCGCCGCTCTCGAACGCCCGCCGGATGGCGCTGGGGTTGGTGAGGAAGAAGTTGGTCGGCGCGAGCGCATCGACGAAGAGCTGGCTCGCCATCCGCGCCTTGCGCTCGGTGGTCTTCCCGAGGCCGGCCGCGTCGAGGAGCTCCTTCGCCAGCTGCTCGCGGAGCAGGTGGTGCTGCAGGAGGTAGAAGAAGAAGGCGTTCTCGGTCCAGGTCCTGTCGCCGAAGCGGCGGTCCTTCGCCGGGATCGGCATCGGTCCCTCGGAGGGAGCGCCGACCGCCCGCGCCGCGGAGGCGCCGGCCGCCACCAGCGCTCCGTTGGCCCACCGGGCGATGGCCCCGGCGGTGGAGACCGGGTGCCGGAGCAGGCCCGCGGCCTCGAAGGCCAGGGCACGGCCGAAGCCCACCGGGTCCAGCCGGTCGAGCGCCTCGTCGGCGATGCGGCGCAGACCACCGCCGATGGGGCCGGGATCCGCCGGGGGAGGAAGCGGCGGTTCCTCCTCGACCGGCACCGGACGCTGCGGCAGCTCGAGCACCTTCATCGGCCACTTCCTTCCGGCGAGCTGCGAGTGCGCCGCCGGTGCTTGAGGGATTCCAGCGCGTGCCGCTGGGTATCGAAGAGCTCGGGATCGACCTGGTGCGCCTGCAGGGAGGCGCCTAGCTTCAGCCGCAGAAACGCGCTCGAGGTGTAGCGGGTCACGCGCTCGTAGTAACGCTCCGTGAGCTCCCGGACCAGCTCCGCGTACGCATCCGCCAGGTGAGCGGGAACGCCGAAGCCGTCGTAGTCGACGACCGCCCGGATCCGCCGGCCGAGGGGCGCGCAGACCTTCTCCACCGCCGCGGAGATGTCGCGCAGGTCCTGCTCGCCCTTGAGCGCCAGGCCCGCGAAGTTGATGAACAGCACCTCGCGCTCGGGGTCGTACTCGAAGCGTGAGGCGATCGGCCGCTCGTCGAGGAGCCGGCGCAGCCCGATGGGCTCGGTCCGGAAGATGCGCGGGTCCATCGTTCCCAGCGGCTGCTTCACCTCGGGGGTGAAGTCCATCTGCCCGAGGACGTCGCGCTGGAGGTCCACCCCCGGGGCGATCTCCTCGAGCCGCAGCCCGGACGGGGTCAACCGGAAGACCGCGCGCTCGGTGACGTAGAGCGTCTCGTGCCCGAGCTCGAGGGCGCGCCGGCCGCTGAACGTGATCTGCTCCACCGCGCGGACGAACTTCCGGCTGCGGCCTTCCTGGAGGATGCGGAGCCGCCCCTCGCCGATCTCCAGCGACAGGGCGTTGCAAGTCAACGTCCCGACGAACACCACCTTGCGGGCGTTCTGGCTGATGTTGATGAACCCGCCGCAGCCGGCGAACGTTTTCCCGAACCGGCTGACGTTGACGTTCCCGGCGGCGTCCACCTGCGCCATCCCCAGGTAGGCCTGGTCGAGCCCACCGCCGTCATAGAAGTCGAACTGCTGGCTCTGGTCGATCAGCGCCTCGGTGTTTACCGCCGCGCCGAAGTTGAGCCCGGAGGCGGGGAGGCCGCCGATGATGCCCGGCTCGGCGGTGAGGGTGAGCA
>DASXGF010000594.1:0-5943 GCA_036489275.1 Myxococcaceae bacterium
CGTGCGATTCTGCTTGTGGCCCTGCGGTGAAGAACAGCGTGGTCGTCGGTCCAGCGGCGGCGCCATTGCCGAATTGAAGCGCCCAGAGGCCATCGATCCTCAGCTGCTTCCCATCCGCGCCGTGCAGGAAGCCGCGAAACCGCGCGTGGCCGTTTCCGCGCGAATGATGGACGTCGAACGCCTGAACGCGACCGTCGCCGAAGTTGCCGACCAGGAGATCGCCACTGAACTTCCCGAAGTCGGCAGGTGCCATTGCCAGGCCCCACGGTGAGTTGAGCGTCTCCCCGGATGCAACGCGACGAATCAATGTGCCGGCAGTCGTGAACGCATTGATGAATCCATTGCCCACACCGGCCACGTCGTCGTGCTTGGCGGCATCCTGCTTCGCATAGGTGACGTAGATGATGCCACCGATGTTCTGGATGCCGAACGGCGCGAACCCTTCTGGAATCGTCGGATCGGCAAACGCAGCGGGCTGTTTCGTCCAGCGGCTGTCGAAGACATCGACAGTGCCTGCCCGGAAGTTCGTTGCGTATAGAAAATCACCCTCCATCGTCCCGGCGATGGCGACTCCCTTGTAGACGTTCGCGTCCGATGCAGGAATGACCGCGATCGCCTGGCTCGACGTCAACGGTGGTGGCGGAACCGGCGGCGGCACGCCGGGGTTCCAGCCCGAGATCGAGCCGTCCTCACTCACGAAAATGAAACGCGCCGGGCCACTTGCGCCGCCGGCCGACACGACGAATCCGACACCGCTCGTGATCGGCGGGCCATTGAAGACCACACCGGTCGGATCGCCTGGAACCACGACGCACTCGCAGGACAGGTTCGTCAGCGCGACCTTCACGACCGCGGACCCGCTGCTACCGCTGGTATTGTAGAGGGTCGAGCTGCCGGTTCCGTTGTTGGAAACCCAGAACGGAGATGTCGTCGAGGCGACCAGTCCCCACGAGTTGACCAGGGAGCCGTCCTGCAGGTCCGCGACTCCTGGCAGGTCCGAGACCAGATCGTGTTGCTGGTAAAACTGGGCAGCCGCAGGATGTGCGGCGCTCAAGAGCACTGCGAACGACAGCCACGCCGTCCCTCGTCGGATGTTACGCATCGAAGTCCTCCTGGCAGCTCGGATCGCTGCGCGTCATCAGCGACACGCTCACTCCCTCATCGTTGCTGAGGAGTCGGGCAGCCGTGCGTAGCGCCCGTCCGAGGCTCGAAGAAGCCAACGAGCCCCCGTTTCCGCGGGTCTCGGTTCTTCACGCACCATTTGGCTCGCCCCACCTTCCACAGATGCTCGAGCCCTTCCAGACCTCCGTCTCCGCCGCGGTCCTCGACGATCTCCGGTCTCGCCTGGAGAAGGCGCGGCTCCCCGACCACGGCTCCAACGACTGAGAAGGAGGAATCAACCCCATCTATCCGCGCGAGCTCGTCCGGCACTGGCGCGAGCGATTCGACTGGCGGGCGCAGGAGGCGCTGCTCAACCGCTCTCGTCACTTCCGGACGGAAGTGTCCGGAACCCGGCTCCATGTCATCCACGAGAAGGGGCGAGGCCGATCACCTTCCCTCTCATCCTGACCCACGGGTACCCCGACTCGTTCTTCCGCTTCCACAAGCTGGTTCCGTTGCTCGCGGATCCAGGCTCGCACGGTGCGGATCCCGAGGACTCCTTCGACGTCGTCGTGCCGAGCTTGCCTGGGTACGGCTTCTCCGAGACACGGACCGAGGGCGGAGGAATCTTTGGTGTTGGCGACCTCTGGCACCGCTTGATGACCAAGGAGCTCGGGTACTCGCGCTTCGGTGCTCACGGAGGCGACTGGGGCAGCACCGTCACCGAGCAGCTCGGCCGAAGCCATCCCCGCTCGGTGATCGGCATCCACCTCACCGACGTTCCCTTCTGGCACATCTTTCAGAAGCCGAAGGAGCTCAGCGCCGCCGAGGAGAAGTACTTCGAGAGAAACGCGCGCTGGCAGCGAGAGGACGGCGCTTACGCCATGATCCAGGGCACGCGGCCCCGGACCGCTGCCGCCGCGCTTCGCGATTCGCCGATCGGTCTCGCGGCATGGCTGGTCGAAAAGTTCCAGGAATGGAGTGACTGCGGCGACGACCTGGACCGGAGCTTCACCAAGGACGAGCTGCTCACCAACGTCATGCTCTACTGGGTGACCGGAACGATCGAGTCCTCGTTCCAGCCCTATCGTGACGTGGTGACCGCCGGCGCCGCGCGATGGATGACCGAGGCGGCGAAGAAGCTGCTCGGCTCGGACGCCACGCCCGCTGGATTTGCGCTCTTCCCGAAGGACATCTCCACCCCGCCGCGCGAATGGGGGGAGCGCTTCTTCAACGTCCAGCGCTGGACCGAGCTGCCGCGGGGCGGTCACTTCGCCGCGATGGAGGAGCCGCAACGGCTGGCCGAGGAGATCCGCGCCTTCTTCCGGCCTCTCCGGCGCCTCCTCTGAGAGGGGGCATCACGCGGAAAGCCTCCAGATTCCCCGGCAGCCTGTCGCTTCGTCTAGATTGACGGACCGGGCACTCGAGGGGAGCCGACGATGACCACCGAGAGTCAACCGGTCGCCGCGCGCCTCTCGCGGTCGGCGATCTTCCTGGTCCTGACCATCGGAAGCGACGCCTCCACTCCCGGCGCGGTCCGGGGGCTCTGCGGCGACCTGGCCGGGCTCATCCGCGCCGTCGGCTTCCGCGACCTCGACGGTGGCCTCTCTTGCGTGATGGCCTTCGGCTCCGTGGCCTGGGACCGGCTTTTCGGTTCGCCGCGCCCGCGCGATCTGCACCCGTTCCGCGAGATCCGGGGCGCGCATCATGCAGTGTCCACGCCGGGCGATCTTCTCTTCCACATCCGGGCCACGCGGATGGACCTCTGCTTCGAGCTCGGCGCGCAGATCCTGGCCCGCCTCGGTCCGGCGGTCACCGTGGTCGACGAGACGCAGGGGTTCAAGTATTTCGACGATCGCGATCTGATCGGCTTCGTCGACGGAACCGAGAACCCGGTGGGGACGGCCAGCGCCGAGGCGACGCTCATCGGGGATGAGGACCCGCGCTTCGCCGGTGGGAGCTACGTCATCGTCCAGAAGTACCTGCACGATCTCGCGAAGTGGGAGGCGATCCCGGTCGAGCAGCAGGAAGGGATCATCGGGCGACGGAAGCTCTCCGACATCGAGCTGGACGATTCGGCGAAGCCGTCGTTCGCCCACAACAACCTCACCACCATCACCGAGGACGGCAAGGAGCTGAAGATCGTCCGAGACAACATGCCCTTCGGCGAGCTGGGCAAGGGAGAGTTCGGCACCTACTTCATCGGGTACACCCGCTCGCCGCAGCGCATCGAGCGGATGCTGGAGAACATGTTCGTCGGGAATCCGCCGGGGAACTACGACCGCCTCCTGGACGTCAGCCATCCGGTGACCGGCACGCTGTTCTTCGTGCCCTCGGCGACCTTCCTGGAGAACGTCTCGCCGGACGCTCCGGGCACCTGAGCGGCGTTCACCCAGCAGTGGCCCCATCGGCCTTCGGCAGATCAGGCGGCGAGCAGCGGATGGTCCGCCTCGGCCGGGACGTAGGTCCGATCATTCCACCGCGTCTGCCGGAGGGTGACCTCCGTCATCCGCCAGAGCCAGCCGATGAGGCGCGGGTCGCTCAGCCGCTTGCGGAACTGGGCCAGGTGCGCTCGCGCCGGCAGCTGACCGAGCAACGCGTGGCGCCGGACCCGGCGCGCGTAGTCGGCGAAATCGAAGCGCCGCTCCCCGAACGCTGCGCCGATCGCCTCCGCCGCCACCTCCCCGTAAGCGAGCGCGAAGGAGATGCCCTCGCCCAGGAGAGGGTCCACCCCCGCGGCGTCCCCGGCGAGGAGGACGCTTCCCACCGAGAGCGGTCCTCGGGGGTTGAAGGTGCGGATGGGGTGCCCCTTGAGCTCGAGGTCCTCGAGCCGGTACCCGCGGGTGCGGAGCGCGGCGTCGAGGTCCTCGGCCAGGCCGGGGTGGCCGGCGCGGGTTCGCTCCAGCCCGTCGTAGACGCCCCGGTTCATCACCGGCTTCCCATCGACCAGGCTGGGAAAATCCCAGACGTAGCCGGCGAGGCTCGTGCCCACCCGCCCGTACTCGAACACCGCGACGCCGTCCCTGAAGGCGGGCGCATGGGGCGCCGCGGGGGTGAGCACCTCGAGAAGGCGCGCCACGTGCGCCGCGTCGCGCAGGCCGAGCAGTCGCCGCACCGTGCTGTTGGAGCCATCGGCCGCCACCACCACCCGGGCGCGAAGCAGCCCGCGCGAGGTGGTCAGCTCGACGTGATCGTCGCGCTGCTCCAGCGCCGTCACCGACTCGCCCTGACGGACGGCGACGCCCGCGGCCTCGGCCTCGCGTAGCAGCCAGGCGTCGAACTCATCCCGACGGGTGATCCGGAGGACCGGATCCCCACGGAAGATGCACGCCCGCCCGTCGTACACGACCCGCACCTCGCGGACCGCGACGTGCCGGGGCACGAAGTCCAGTCCCATCCGCCGGAGCACCTTCTCGCCCAGGTGGGTGACCGCGCCGCCGCACAGCTTGGGCCGTGGGAACTTCGCGCGGTCGAGGAGCAGGACCCGGGACTTCCACGAAGGGTCGGCTCGCACGAGGTTGAGCGCGGTCGAGCTCCCGGTCGGCCCGGCGCCCACCACCACCACGTCCGCGTCCAGCTGCCTGACGAGCCGCGGGCGGCGCTCCCGGGGCGGCGCCGCCGCGACCTCGGGCGCACGCGCCCTCGGGGTCCGCGCCGGGCCCAGCAGCGGGAGGAGCGGATGGGGCAGCCCGAGCTTCATGCACCGCCGGTCGAGGGCCTGGGGGGCGGCGAAGGCGGCGGGCTCCGCCAGGGGCCAGACCTCACACCGGTCCGCGGCCCGTCCGCTGTGCTCGAGGATGCCATTGACTGCCCGGCGCGCGGCCTCGTTGGCGGCCTCCATGCTGGCGATGTCGGTGTGGGTCCTCACGCAGTCGGAGGCGAGGAAGAGATTCTCGATCCGCGTGCACGCCTCCGGTCGGCGCCACCACGAGCCCACGGTGTTGATCAGCAGCGGTTCGTGGTTGACGACCGTCCCATCGGGACGATGCTCGACGCTGTCGGAGAGGTACCAGTCCACCAGGTCTCGGTCCTCGAGCCGGTCCTGGCCCGAGGCGGTGACGTGGCTCCGCAGCTGGGACCACACCTCGTGAACGATCTCCTCCCGGCTGCACTCCCGCGCCGGCTTGCGGACGAAGACGCCGGGCTGGTCCCAGTCCGAGATGCAGACCGAGAGCACCCCGGCGACGCTCCCGTCGCCGAAAGTGCGGAGGACGTCCGGGGCCCAGAACTGGGGCTGGGAGATGCCAGTGAGCGCCCACGGTGAGTCGGCGAAGATGAGGTGTCCTGGGACGAGCGGAAGGTCACGGCGAAGGAAGAATTGCAGGCCGGTCATCCACCCGAGGCCGAGGGTGGACAGCTTGGCCAGCAGAGGGTCGGCCGCCGCCACCGGCTCATCGACCAGCGCCGCCATGCGCTCCGCAGGGACCGCGCTGACGTAGTAGTCGGCGCGCACGACCTCGCCGCCCGCGAGCCGCGCACCGGTGATCCGCCCCTTCTCGCACTCCAGCGCCGCGACCGGAGTGCCAGTGCGGAAATCCACGCCCCGCTGGCGGAGGTACAGGAGCCAGGGATCCAGCCACGCGTCGTGGGTGGGGCCGTTGAGCAGCCGGTCCACCTGCGTCCCGGGCCGGAGGTGGTCGAGGACGAGCTGCAGCCCGATGGTCAGCGTGGTCCGGGCGCTGGCGAGGCGAGGGCGCATCGGGGGCGGGGTCGGCGGGATGAGCCATGAAGGCGCTCTACAAGTATCCGCACCGCGCCTTTCCCTACGAGGACCTGGTCGCCACGAACGGCGGACGCGGGAAGGACGCTCCGGAGTACGAGCTTCTCGACACAGGGGTCTTC
>DASXGF010000672.1:0-2269 GCA_036489275.1 Myxococcaceae bacterium
TCGTCGTAGGCCTCCAGCAGGACCACCGTCCCGGGGATGCCGGAGACGGTCACGTCCGCCGTGCGCGGCCGGTCACTGAACAGCAGGTACCAGTCCTCGTCAGGCTTCGCGGGGGTGCTGGAGAGGCTCGCCGTGACGTCGGTGCTCTCTCCGAGCGCCATGGATTGCTCGGGACGGTCGTTGGGCTCGACCTCGGCCCGCTGCGCCGGACCGGCGTCCTGCGCCGGCGGGGGCGGAGCCTCCTTCTTGCGGGAACATGCAGTGGCGAGGAGCAGGAGCGACAGGACGGCGAGTGCGCGCGCGGGGCTCACGAGACGGGCACCTAGCACACGCCTCCCCCGATGCTCGCAATGCTGGAGTGGACCGCCCACGTGCGCGATGCTCCCTTCTCCCCGACCCACATGACCCTCAGCCCGCTCCTCGGAATCGTCCTCTCGGCCGTGCCCGGACTCGGTTACGTGCAGGCCACCGACTGGTACGAACACGCGAGCACCCCCGCTCACTTCCAGCCCCTGCAGCTGGTGGACGGAAACCTCAAGACCGCCTGGTGCACGTCGACGTCGGACGCGCAGGCGGATGCGCTGACCTTCGGCTTCGTGGCGATGGTGGTGGTGGACGAGATCCGTCTCGGAACCGGGAACCAGGCGGACACCGCCGCCTTCCACGCCTCCGCCCGCCCGAAGAAGTTCGTGCTTCGCACCGACGGACGGGCGAGCACCTTCTCGGTGGCGGACACCGAGTGGGTCCAGACGGTGAAGCTGGACCAGCCGCTCCAGGGGCAGGTCTTCACCCTCGAGGTGCTCGACGTCGAGCCCGCCGAGGACCCCGCGGCTCCGGCCTGCCTCTCGGAGGTTCAGTTCGTCTCCCACGGCAAGCCCGTGCCGGCGCCCAAGAAGGCGCTCCTCAAGTGGGACCCGCAGCGGCAGCGCTTGCTCGGGACCTGGTACGCGGGCGACGAGGGCAACCCGGACCGGAGCCTCTCGTTCTTCCTCGACGGGACCTGGCAGCTGCGGACGGTGGTCTACGGTGAGCCGACCCGACCGAAGACGGTGAACGGCACCTGGGGCCTGGAGAAGAATGGCCTGTGGATGAAGGCGCCCAGCTCCGGGAAGGGTCGGGTGACCCCGGAGTTCGAGGCCAAGGCCGACGCGCACGGCAAGCCTCTGACGACGCTCACCCTCAAGGGCGGCGTGCCCGCGGCGATGCGCGTTCCGCTTCGCGACCGACGATGACCTCCGCGAGGCGGAGCGTCAGCGGCTGGCGGCGCTCTTCTTCTTCCGCGACGAGAACCGCTGGAAGAAGTCCACGATCTCCTGCTGCGCCACCTTCGCGTCGGTCGCGTCCTTGAACTCCGACTCGAGGAAGATGCCGCCACAGGACTCGCACGTGTCGTAGTGGAGGGGGTGCTGCCGGTCTCCGCCGTCCACACGCACCAGATCCACCTGGCACTCGGGGCACTGGCCGGTGAGGGCCTCGGCGTCCACGCGGCCCCCCAGGCTTTCCAGCCCCGGGAGGTTGTTGTGGAGGAGGAGGCGGTTCAGGTCCGCCACGTCCAGCCACAATCCGCCGCACTCTCCGCAGCGTCGCAACGTCGTCTCTTCGCCTTCCAGCTCGGCCATCTCGACGTTGCAGCCGGGGCAATCCATGTAAACGCGTCTTCTCCGTGCAGGGGGAGCAATGCTCCGTCGACCGGTGCAACTCCCGAGTCTATGGTCGGGAATTTTCGGCCTGCAACCGGCAGTGACGTCCTCTGAACGGGTTTTCCGCCTTCACTTCACCCGGGTCGTCCGGGCACCGAGCGTCTGGAGCTTCCGTTCCAGGCCCTCGTAGCCCCGGTCCAGATGGTAGACGCGCGCCACCCGGGTGGTTCCTTCCCCCCGGAGCCCGGCGAGGATGAGGGAGGCCGAGGCCCGGAGGTCGGTGGCCATGACCGGTGCTCCGGAGAGGGTGTGGACTCCCTTCACCACCGCGGTGTGCCCTTCCACCCGGATGTCGGCCCCCATCCGGCGCAGCTCGGCCACGTGCATGAAGCGGTTCTCGAAGATGTTCTCCGAGATGACGCTGGTGCCACGGGCCACGCTGAGCAGGGCCATGAGCTGGGCCTGCATGTCGGTGGCGAAGCCTGGATATGGCGCGGTCGAGAGCGTCACCGGGCGCAGCGGGCCGTCGGCGGCGACGAACAGGCCGTCGTCGCGCGGCTCGACGTGGACCCCGGCGTCGCGAAGCGCCTGCACCGTTGCCGCCATCTCCTCGATCAAGGCGCCTTTCA
>DASXGF010000702.1:0-8059 GCA_036489275.1 Myxococcaceae bacterium
GTAGTAGGGCGTGACCACCAGCGCGGCGTCGGCACCGACCTCGCGTACCCGCCCCATGGCCTCGATGGTGTCTGCGGTGCTGTTGCTGCCCGCGCCCGCCACCACCGGGACGCGGCCCTTCGCCTCCTCGACGACCACCCGCACCGCGCGCACTCGCTCGGCGGGGGTCATCGTCACCGCCTCGCCAGTGGTGCCACACGGCACCAGGCCGGCGGTGCCGCCGGCGAGCTGCTGGCGGACCAGCGCCCGGTACGCGTCCTCGTCCAGCGCTCCGCCACGGAACGGCGTGGCCAGCGCGGTCATCGATCCCTGGAGCTTCATGGCGTCGGCCACCCTACCGTCCGGCCGCCTCGCCGCGCCAGAGGTCCTCGACCCGCTCCCTGCGGCGAACCACCCGCGCCCGCGCCCCGGAGACCAGGACCTCGGCCGGCCGGGTTCGCCCGTTGTACGTGCTCGCCATGCTCATGCCGTAGGCGCCGGCGCCCCGGATGGCCAGCAGGGCCCCGGGCTCGGGCAGGACCATCTGCCGGTCCCGGGCGAGGACGTCCGTCGACTCGCAGACCGGACCCACCACGTCCACCAGCCGGGACCGCCCGCGGCGGAGACGAACCGGGACGATGGCGTGCTCGGCCCCGTAGAGCGCCGGACGGATGAGATCGTTCATCCCCGCGTCCACCACCACCAGCATCCGGCCGCCGGCGCGCTTCCGGTAGAGCACGCGGGTGAGCAGCACGCCGGCGTTTCCCACCAGGACCCGGCCCGGCTCGACCAGGACCGTGGCTCCGGTGCCGGCGGTCGCCTCGCGCACCGTCGTCGCCCATCGCGCCGGAGAGGGAGGCTCCTCGTCGCGGTAGCGGATGCCGAGCCCGCCGCCGACGTCGAGCCATTCCAGGGGATGCCCCCCCTCCCGGAGCGCCTGATACAGGACTGCGACCTGACGGAGGGCCGCGGAGAGCGGACCGAGCCGCGTGAGCTGGCTGCCGATGTGGCAGTCCACGCCGCGAGCTCGCACGCCGCGCATCCGGCGAGCGCGCGCGTACAGCGCACGCGCCTCGGCGAACGGAACCCCGAACTTCGAGGTGGAGAGCCCGGTGGTGATGTGCCGGTGCGTGCCGGCGTCCACTCCGGGGTTCACCCGGATGGCGAACGGCGCCCGGCGGCGGAGGCGGCGCCCCACGCGGTCGAGCGCCTCCAGCTCCTCGGCGCTCTCCACGTTGAACATCCCGATGCGCGAGCGGAGCGCGAAGGCCATCTCGGCCTCGGTCTTCCCCACCCCGGCGAAGACCGTCCGACCGGGGTCCCCGCCCGCCTCCAGGACGCGGGCCAGCTCCCCGCCGGAGACGACGTCGAACCCCGAGCCCCAGCGGGCCAGCGCGGAGAGCAGCGCGAGGTTCCCGCTGGCCTTCACCGAGTAGCAGACCACGTGGGGCGTGCCTCCGAACGCCTCGTCCACCACCCGGAAGTGCCGCCGCAGCGTGGCCTCGGCGTAGACGTAGGTCGGCGTGCCGACGCGGGCGGCGATCCGCTCGAGCGAGACCCCCTCGGCGTGGAGAACTCCGCGGACTGGCTGGAAATGGTCCATCGCCCCGGAGCCTAACGCCGAGACCACCTGGGTCGACCGGATGATCGCGCCGCAATCGCGGCCGAGGACTAGGAGCGACGACGGAGCGTGGCCATCGTCACGTGACGGAGGAGCGACGAAGTGATCGGCAGCGAGGGCAAGCGAGGGACGGATCGATCCAGGTGGTTTCGGCGTTAAAGCCCGGCGTCAGGCGGCGACGACGGGGGAAACGGCCCGCGGCTGGTGGTCGAGCGCTCCGGCCCGGGCGTGCCGGGAGGCGGAACCGGAGCAGTCGGCGACGCCGGGACGCTCGAGGGCGCCGGGCCCGGTGAGCGGAGGTTGTTGGGCCGGACGCCGCACGCCAGGGCGAGGGCCACCACTGCTGCGATCAGGAAGCGCCTAGAACCGGATCCCGAGCTGGGCACGAATCGCCTGGGCGATCGAGGGAGAGATCGGAGCGCCGACGTAGATGCTGGGGTAGTTGTACTGGAGCCCGTCGAAGGGGAAGAGGATGCCGTAGGCGAGCTGGGCGTAGAAGCCGTCGTCGGTCTGGAAGCGCACGCCGGCGTCGATCTCCAGCCCGAGCTGGGTGCTGGTCCCGGAGGGAGTGCTGGTCGGCTTCAGCGCCTTGGAATAGATGAAGTTTCCGAAGACGCTGATCGAGTCGTTGAAGGCGTAGGAGACGCCGGGCTTCACGTACAGCGCGTCGGTGATGCCGCCGATGATCTCCCGCCACAGGATGAGGTCGATCCGGTAGTCCTGGTTGAAGCGGAAGTTCCGGATGTCGCGGTCCTGGCAGAGGAGCGCCTGCTGGCCTGGGGTGGGGTTGCAGGGCCGCTGGCCGTACTGCGCGCCCTCGTAGTCGCCAAACTGCGCGCCCGAGGTCGTGGAGCTGGGCCGGGTCTGGTTGCTCTGCCGGTTCGGCTTGTTGCCGAAGCCGGGGGCCGAGTCGCCGCTGGCCGCGCCGACCTCGAGGCCGATCTTCAGCGCGCCGTCGAGGAGCCGCCACTCGGTCTGCAGCGCGCCACCGTACTGGGCGATGGTCAGCTCCTGGCTGAAGTCGCAGTTGGTGCTCGTCCCGTTGTCGAAGGGGAGGCAGCCCTGCGCCTTGCCGAGGTAGGCAGCGACCTCGAGCTCGATCTTGAACGCCTTGCGCTCGAGCTTGAACCAGATGTCAGGAATGAAGAGGTAGGCGTTGCGCGGGATCCGGCTGAGGGACGGGTTCGGCAGCTGATAGGGGTCCTGCGGGGTGAAGCTGGTGGACGTCCCCTGCTGGTTGTACTCGTAGCGCTGGCTCCGGTACTGGAAGAAGAGACCGTAGTTGACGATGGTCCCGCCCGACTCGATGCGAGTCCGGGCCTTCTGATCGGTGTCCTT
This sequence comes from Myxococcaceae bacterium, assembly GCA_036489275.1. GTDB lineage: Bacteria > Myxococcota > Myxococcia > Myxococcales > Myxococcaceae > RPRB01. The sequence goes on from DASXGF010000702.1 coordinate 2,939, forward strand.
CCTCGCGAGGATGATTCCGAACGTATGGGCGTCGTCGGAGTTGGTGACGTCGTAGGGCTGTCCCTGGGTGCCGGTCTTTCCGCTGACCAGGCCTTCGAGGTCGAAGTCGATGGTGGGGACGATGAAGAAGCCGGGGAGCGGCTCGGCAACGAACTGGAAGCGGTCGACGGTGACGCCGTAGTCGCAGTCCAGGCAGTTGCCGTCGTTGTGCACGATGCCGAGGCCGTACTGGTCGCCCATGCGCCCGAACTTGAGGAGCCCGATCGGCGTGGCCACCTCGCCCCAGACCCGCTTCACGGCGAGGTTGGACTGCGAGGAGTTGACGCCGGGGATGGGCGGGACCTGGCTCGCGCCGAGGAGCCCGATGTCTACCCGGTCCTGCCGGATGTACGCGTACTGGGGTGTGCTTCCCCACACCAGGTTGTCGAGCGCGTCGATCTGGGCCTTGATCCGGACTTCCTCGGAAATGTTCAGGGTGGGGTCCAGCCGGAAGCGCATGTTGGTCCCGGCGATGCTGTGCCCGCCGCTCAGTCCGGTGGCGAGGAACTGGCCATCGGGACGCGGGAAGAGCCAGAAGTTCGACGCGTCGGGGGGCTGGTCCAGGTCGAGCTTGTGGAGCAGCTCGGGGCGGACGCGGAAGTAGCCGTGCAGCTCGAGCAGGTCGAGCTTGCGATGGACGGCGGCCTCGGTCTCCCAGGTGCTGCTGGCCGAGGTGGCGGCGACGGTGGCGGCCTGGGCCCGCATCTCCTCGCGGAGCTCCTTCTTTGCCGCCTCGACGCGCGCATCGATCTCCCGCTGGATGTCGGCGTCGCTCCGGAACTTGGGCTCGGCGACGGGAGCGCCGGGCGGTGGCGTCTGCGCCGGCGTCTGCGTCTGCGCAAGGGCGGTGGCGGAGACGAGCAGCGCCGCCAGGGCAGTGACCTTCACTGTGTTTCTCCGGGGGGGGTAGGACGAAGGGCGCGGCATGAAGACACCCACGCGCATCCGTGTCAATGAGGTGTGCTCCAGCTTCGCGACCCGGCCCTCTCCTTGCGCTAGCATCCTGGACAACATGAATCGGAGCGTCCGGATTCCCCTGTTGGCCCTCTCGGGGGCGCTGCTGCTGGCGGTCATCGGAGCATGTGGCGACAGCAAGTCCCAGTTCGGTGATGCGTGCTCGGTGTACACGGTGGAGAACGACTGCGAGTCGCCGAACGCCTGCCAGTGCCGCGTGGGCGCCCCGTACTGCGTCTGCACCAAGCGCTGCGAGCAGGACACCGACTGTCCCAGCGGGACCGTGTGCCTGACCGGCCAGAACCCCGCGACCAACCAGCAGGACAATTTCTGCTTCAAGAAGGACGCCGGCCACTGACGGGTGGAGCCGCCTCGCGCGGCCCCTCGCGGAGCTCGGTGAGGACCCCCCGCATCCCCCTGGGGTGAACGAAGGCCACCCGGGCGCCGCCGGCGCCGGGCCGTGGCTCCTTGTCGATCAGCGGCGCGCCGGCCTGGCGGAGCGACTCCATGGCCGACTCGATGTCTTCCACCTCGATGCACACGTGGTGGAGGCCCTCGCCCCTGGACGCCAGAAACTTCGCGACCCCGGAGTCGGGAGTCGTCGGGGAGATCAGCTCCACCCGGCCCATGCCGTGGCCGAAGATGGCGGTCCGGACCAGCTGCTCGGGGACCTCCTCGACCTCGGTCAGCTCGAGGCCGAGCGCGTCGCGCCACAGCTTGATGCTCTCCTCCAGATCGCGGACCACGATGGCCACGTGGTCGAGTCCCTTCGCACGAACGGTCATCCTTGTCGTCTCCTCGCCGGCTGGCACCGGGGGCAGAAGTCGGTCCTGCGGCCCGCCTGCCGGAGCAGCCGGATGGGCGTACCACAGCGAGGACAGGATTCTCCCGCGCGGGCGTAGACCTTGAAGGGGTTCTCCGTCCCGGGCTCCTCGACGTAGGCGATCTCCTCGCCGTCCTCGGCGGCGAGGGCGAAGGCGAGGCCCCGGCGAATGGCGGTGGCGAGCCGATTCCACTCGGGCAGCGTCAGCGAGCGCGTGGGCCGGGCGGGGTGGAGCTTCGCCCGCCAGAGCGCCTCGGCGGCGTGGATGTTCCCCAGCCCTGCCAGCCGGGCCTGGTCGAGGAGCGCGACCTTGATCGGCATCCGGGTCTGACCGACGGCGTCGCGGAGCTGCCGGCCGGAGAGGGGGGTGAGGAGCGGATCCGGGCCGAGCGCGGCCACTCCGGGGAGGGCGCGGAGGGTCTCCGCCGGGTGGACCTCGATGCGGCCGAACAGGCGGGGGTCCCGGTAGTGAACGACGCTGCCATCCGCCAGCAGGAGGCGGGCCCGGCTGTACGGGACCTGCTCCCCGGCGGGTCGACGAACCCACTTTCCGGTCATTCCGAGGTGCGAGAGGAAGCCTTGTCCGGAATCGAGCGAGACCAGGAGCACCTTGCCGTGGCGGTCCGCGCGGGCGAGGCGGCCGTGGAGGCGGCCGAACCCGGTGCGTCCGCCTGCCCGGAAGACCCGCGTCCGTTCGGCCTGTGCGCCGGTGACCTCGGAGCCGCCGAGCCAGCGCTCGAGGGTCCGTCGCGCAATCTCCACCTCTGGAAGCTCGGGCATTTTTGGGTTCGCCAACTGGCCCGTGTCGGCATTAAGCCCACTCACCGACGACAGGAGGAGTCATCCAATGGCAGAGCTGGCGAAGAAGTACACCCCGAAGTCGTTCCCCCAGCTGAAGGGACTGAAGGGCATCAGCGACGGCTTGCTCGAGTCTCACTTCAAGCTCTACGAGGGCTACGTCAACCGGACCAACAAGCTGACCGAGACGCTGTTCGGGCTGGCGAAGGAAGGGCAGGCCGCGGGAGCCAACCCCATCTATGCCGAGCTGACCCGTCGGTTGGGCTTCGAATACAACGGGATGGTCCTGCACGAGTACTACTTCGGTGGGATGAAGCCGGGCGGCGCGGGGAATCCGGGAAGCAAGCTGAAGGCGGCGGCCGAGGGGAGCTTCTCCAGCTGGGACGTGTACCTGGCGGATCTGAAGGCCGTGGGGACGATGCCGGGCGTGGGCTGGGCGGTCACCTTCCAGGACCCGAGCACGGGCTGGCTGTCCAACCACTGGATCACCCTGCACGAGATCAACAACGTGGCCGGCTTCAAGCCCATCGTGGTGATGGACGCCTGGGAGCACGCCTTCGTGCCGGACTACAAGCCGTTCGAGCGCGCCAAGTACGTCGAGGCGTACTTCTCCAACATCGACTGGGCGGCGGCGGAGAGCCGGCTCAAGTAGCGGGACGGTTGCCGCGGGCGAGCCGGGCGTCCAGCCGGGCGCGGGCGTCCGGCCACTCGGCGGCGAGCAGCGAGTAGTAGGCAGCGTCGCGCGGTCCCCCGTCCGCCGCGGGCGAGTGGGCGCGCATCACGCCGTCGAGCTTGCCGCCGATGCGCTCGATGGCGTTGCGGGAGCGGACGTTCCGGGCGTCGGTCTTCAGCGAGACCCGGTACACCTCCCAGCGCTCGAAGGCGTGGGCGAGCATCAGGCGCTTGGTCTCGGTGTTGATGGCGGTGCGCTGGGCGCCAGGCGCGAGCCAGGTCCAGCCGATCTCGACGGCGTAGGGGACTCCGGGCGGGCGAGGGGGGACGGTGGACGTGGGCGGGATGGGCCAGAACTCGATGTTGCCGAACCGCGTGGTGCCGACGACGCGGCCGGTGCGCGCGTCGAGCGTGGCGAAGGGGAGCGCGACGGTGCGGCGCTGATCCTCGAGCGCGGTGGCGAGATAGGTCTCGAGCTCGCTGCGGTCCCGGGGAACCGGAGTGAGGCCAAAGGTGTCCCGCGGGCCCTCGATGATGGCCTGGAGCCCGTCGAGGTGTCCGGTGCCGAGGGGCTCGAGCCGGACGTGCTGGCCTTCGAGGGTGACGGGGGCGACCGGTTCCATGACGTGCGTTGTCGCACGGGCGCCGCGGGAGCCGGGAGCACAGTCGGTGCCGGACTCGCGGGTCCTCGGGCTTGCGGGCTCTGAGGCCCAGCGAGGAGCATCGCGAGGATGAGAGTCCTCCAGATGGCGCTGCTCCTGCTGCTCGGGCTGGCCGGCGGCGCGAGCCTGGTGATCCAGGCCGCCCTGAACGCCGGGCTGCTGGCACGGCTGGATTCGGTCTCCTGGGCAGGGTTCGTGAGCTACGCCGGGGGAACGCTGGCGATGGTCTGTGCGCTGGTGATCGGCCGGGCGCACGTTCCCGTGGCACGCTTCCAGGAAATCCCACCCCTCTGGTTCGTGGGCGGGCTCTTCGGGGCGGCGTACATCGGGGTGAGCATCGTACTGCTGCCCCGGCTCGGAGCGGCGACCGTGGTGGCGCTGGTCGTCACCGGGCAGCTGATCAGCTCGATGGTGGTCGACCAGTTCGCACTGCTCGGGGTGCCGCAGCATCCGTTCGGACCGGGCCGGGCGCTGGGTGCGCTCCTCCTCCTCGCGGGCGTCGTGCTCATCCGGCGCTGACCGCGACGTCCGTCATTCTGGAGCGGTACCCTTCTGCCCCATGGGCTCCTCCCGTCGTGGCGAGAAGGTGTCGTTCCCTCGGTTCATCCGGGTGAAGGCGCCCCATCCCCCACCGAGCGATCCGGAGATGCTGGTTCGGACCTGCCTCAACTGCGGCGCGCCGCTGGAGGAGCGCAAGTGCAAGCTCTTCTGCCGCTGCGGCTACTACGCGTCGTGCTCCGACTTCCTCTGAGCTGAACGTCCCGGCTAGCGGCGACGGGCACGCGCGCGGCTCGGGGTCGCGTGGCGCCGTGCACGCGCAGGACGGGCCCGGGCTGCCGCCTGTGACGGGCTCTTGCGGGCCGCGGCCAGGCTCTGCTCGAGCGCACGGGCAAGGTCCACCACGCGTTCCGGCTTCGCCTCGGCAGGCACCTCGATGGTCTGACCCTTGGCCTTCTTCCGGATCAGCGCCTCGACCCGGGCGCGGTGCTCGTCCATGAACTGCGACGGATTGAACTTCGCGGTCATGGAGTGAACGAGCTGCTCGGCCATCTGCAGCTCCTTGCTCGCTACCGCCGTCTTCGGGACCTCGGGGGCCTCTCGCACCTCGTCCGACCAGACGAGGGTGGTGAGGACGAGCCGCCCGTCGACGCTGCGGAGCATGCAAAGGTGCTG
>DASXGF010000724.1:0-11741 GCA_036489275.1 Myxococcaceae bacterium
CTGGCTCACAAGTCCCTGCGAACTGGGCCGGTCCGATTGGCCTGCAGGGTGCAAACGGACTCCCTCATGGCTTCTTCGTCTCCCCTTCTCCGCCTGGTCCTCGTCATCCTCTTCATGGTCGCCGCGCTGGCCGCCGGGATGTTCGTCTCGAGCTCGTATTCCGGCTGGCTGTTCCTCGGACTCGCCTTCACCGGTGGCCCGATCGCGGCAGTTCTGGACGGCCGCGCCAGGAACCGGAGCCGTGGCGATGCAGAGGTCACGCGGCCAGCAAGCTCCATGGCGGCCCGGGGCAGCGGAGCGGTGAGCTCCGTGTCCGTGTGTCGACCTGCAGCCGGCGCCGCCTCGGCCTGGTGAGTCATCGTCATCACCGGCGTTGAGCCAATCTCGGTCGACGGCTCAGCCGAACGCTTTCGGCGTGAAGTGAATCTCGGAGAGGAACCGCCGGCACTCGGCCGTGAGCGCGGCCGAGACGCCCGGCGCTGCGGCGAGCACGTCGACCACCGAGGTGTCGTACGGGGCACCATCGATCCGCGTGGCCACCGCGCCGGCCTCCCAGCAGATCAGCGCGCCGGCGGAAACGTCCCACGGTTTGAGGCTGAACTCGAAGTAGCCGTCGTACCGGCCCGAGGCGACGTAGGACAGGTCCAGCGCGGCGCTCCCCAGACGCCGCATGCCCTGGGCCACGCCGAGGAAGCGCGCGATGAGCCCGACCGGGCCCTCGGGGTGCTCTCTGACGTCGTAGGGGAACCCCGTGCAGAGGAGCGCGCGGTCGAGCCGGTCGATGGTGCTCGGCTGGATGCGCTTCCCGTTGAGCGTCGCCCCCCGCCCGCGCACCGCGCTGAACAGCTCGTCACGCATCGGGTCGTAGACCACGCCGGCCTGGAGCCCGCCCTCCCCTTCCACGGCGATGGCCACCGAGAAGTGCGGAAGCTGGTGTGCGTAGTTCGTCGTTCCGTCCAGTGGGTCGATGATCCAGCGGTACGTCGACCCAGGACTCGCCCCGCTCTCCTCGGAGAGGATGGCGTGGTCCGGGTGGCGCGCGCGGAGCCACTCCAGCAGGACCTTCTCGCTCGCCCGGTCCGCGTCTGTGACCAGGTCGATGCCGCCCTTGAAGGAGATGGTCCGCGGCTGGTCGAAGCGCTCGGCCAGCACCCGGCCGGCGCGGCGGGCTCCTTCCACCGCGGTCTCGAGCAGCGTGTCGGGTGAGACCGTCACTGGCCGGCCTGTAGCACGGCGTCGACCTGGACACGGATGTCGTCCAGGTTCCCGTCGAAGCTCTCCTGGGTGTAGCGGACGTGGCCGGAGCGGTCCACCACCCAGGTGGTCGGCATCTGCTTGAGCTTCAGCCTGCTCTCGAGCACGAAGCCGCCGGGGTCCAGCAGGACGGGAAGCTGAACCCGCGCGCCGGCGAGGAAGGTCGGGATCTGCGCCCGGTCCTCGTCCACGCTCACCGCGTACACCCGCACGCCCTTCTTCGCGTAGTCGCTCCCGATCTTCTGGAGCAGCGGGAGCGAGCGGACGCAGGGCGCGCACCAGGTCGCCCAGGCGTCGATGACGACCACCTGGCCCTGGTCCGAGGAGAAGGAGTGCTTGCCGGCCTGGGGGAAGGTGGACAGGGTGATGTCCGCGACCGATTTCCCCGCGGACGCCGGCTGCGCGGTGAGCGCCTGTCCCTTCGTCTCTGTCGCGGGTGGAGTCGATGCGGCGCAGCCCACTGCCGCCAGGAGCAGGAAGGCCTGCACTCTCACGGACGAGCCTTCTCGAGCTCGGCGAGGACCGCCGCGTGGAATCCGCCGAAGCTGCCGTTGCTCATCCCGAGGATGACGTCGCCCGGCGTCGCCTCGGCGGCCACCCGGGAGACGAGCGTCGGCACGTCGGACGCCGCGTCCGCCTCGAGCCCCTGCGCCCGGAGGTCAGCGACCAGCCGGGGGATGTCCAGCTCCTCGCCGTCGGGGACCTTGTCGTGCTTCTCGGGCGTCTTGAGGCTCACCCGCGCGGCCCCGTCGAAGGACGCGGCGTAGGCGGCCTGGTGGAGCTTGCGGCGGCTGGTGTTGCTGCGTGGCTCGAACACCGCCCAGAGACGGCGGTCCGGCCAGCGGGCTCGAAGCGCGTGGATGGTCTCCCGCACCGCCGTCGGATGGTGGGCGAAGTCGTCGACCACCAGGACGCCGTTGACCTCGCCCCGGACCTCCTGCCGCCGCTTGACGCCGAGGAAGGACGCGCAGCCTGCGGCGAAGGCCTCGAAGGAGACGCCGAGCGGCGCGATGGCCGCCCAGGCACCGAGGGCGTTCTCCACGTTGTGCAGCCCGGGGACCGCGAGGTGGACCGGCCCGATCCGGCGACCGTGCTCCACGAGCGTGAAGCGCACGCCGTCGGGGTGGTGGGTGAGCTCCTCGGCCCGGACGTCCGCCGGGTGCCGGGGGTCCACGGCGTAGGTCACGACCTGCGCGCGTCCGCCGCGGGCCAGCGCCACCGCCGCCGGCCAGGCCGCGCTCACCGCGATCCGCCCCTCCGCCGGCACCAGGGCGACGAAGCGCTCGAAGGCGGAGGCGTAATGCGCTTCGTCCCGGTAGATGTCGGCGTGGTCCAGCTCCATGCTGGTGAAGATGGCCGTGCGCGGCTGGTAGTGCAGGAACTTGGGTCCCTTGTCGAAGTAGGCAGTGTCGTACTCGTCACCTTCCACCACCACGTGGGGACCCCGGCCGACGCGGAAGTTGCTGCCGGCATTCCCGGTGACGCCGCCGACGAGGAACGACGGGTCGAGTCCGGCGGTGACGAGCAGGTGGGCCGTCAACGCCGAGGTGGTGGTCTTCCCGTGCGTTCCCACGACCACGACCGGATGGCGGCCACGGAGGAAGAGCGCGCCGAAGGCCGCAGGGAAGCTCATCGACGGAAGGCGGCGTTCACGGACCGCCGTTGCCTCGGGGTTGACCCGCCGGATGACGTTGCCCACCACCACCAGGTCGGGCTTCGCCCGGTCGAGGTTCCCGGGGCCATAGGGCGTCATCGCCTCGATGCCCCAGGCGGCGAGCATGTCGCTCATCGGTGGGTAGACGTTCTGGTCGCTCCCGGTCACCACGTGGCCAACCGCCTTGAGCATCCCGGCGAAGCTGCCCATGCCGGTACCGGCGACGCCGAGGAGGTGAACGCGCCGGGCCTGCTCTGGGCGGACGTCCTGGAGGATGTTGCCGTCGTCGGGGGAGGCCGAGGCTGAGTCGGGGATGGCGCGCTCCTGGTGCGTCCCCGTTGTAGCACGCAGGGTCGTGCTCGACGGCGAGCCGCGACGAGCCCGCGCCCGCGGGACTAGAGTGCGGTTCGTCTCGGGGGAGGCATCGCATGGCCCGGAGTCCAGCGCTCGGGAGCCTCGAGCAGGGCGTGGTCAGGCTGTTCGGTGCGCTGGTGTGCGCGGCGGTCGTGCTGCCCGTTCTGCCCTTGCTCGGACCGGTGGCTGGCGCGCTGGCAGTGCTCCTGGGCGCGGGCGTCGCCTGGCGGCTCTGGCGATGGGTGCCGGACTCGATCTCCGGCGGTCTGCGGCGGCGGCCGGTGGTGTCCGTACTCTGGGCGCTCGGGGCGCTCTTCGCGCTGCTCCAGATGGGCCGGCTCGCGGCGTTCACCGCCGATCCGGACCGGCTCTGGGGCTCGACGGTTCCGGAGCCGGCCGCGGCGAACCACGCCTGCATCTCGGCGTACGTCGTGGCCGCGGACCTCTCGCGCCGCGGAACGGAGAACCTCTACGACGAGCGCTACTACCCCGCCTTCGCCGGCGACGCGGCGCGGCTCCTCGCCCCGGCCTCGATCCATGGCCTCTCCAGATGGATCGAGGACCCCTACGAGTACCCGCCTCCGTTCCTGCTCTTCCCGCGCGCCGCCCTCGCGCTCACCGACGACTTCCCGGCCATCCGGGCGGGCTGGTTCGTCCTCCAGGCGCTCGGGCTGATCGTGGTCGCCGCCTGGCTGGCGCGGTGGATCGGCGGACGCGATGGCGACCTCGCCCTGCTGCTCGTGCCCGTGCTGCTCGCGTCGTTGCCCACGATGCTGGCCCTGCAGTTCGGCCAGTTCCACGTCGCGACGCTCCTGCTCTCGGTCGCGGCGTTGATCTGCTTCGAGCAGCGGAGGACGGCGACCGGCGGCGCGCTGCTGGGCGTGGCAATCGTCTCCAAGCTCTTCCCCGCCTTCCTCCTCGTCTTCCTGCTCTCGCGGCGACGCTGGCGCGAGGTGGGCTGGACCGTCGTCGCGGGCGCGCTGTTCACCGTGGTGGGCCTGGCGTTCCTCGGGTGGGCTCCGTTCCAGGCCTTCCTCGGCTACCAGCTCCCGCGCATCCAGAGCGGCGAGGCCTTCGCCTTCTACGAGAAGGCGGCCGAGTTCATCATCTCGCGGAACTTCGGCATCCCTGGATTGAGCACCAAGCTCGCGGTGCTCGGCGTGCCAGGGATGACCCGGGGCGTGGGAGCAGTCCTCGGGTGGATCTACACGCTGGTGCTCCTCGCGCTCGCCTGGATCGCCGGACTGCGGCCTCCGGAGCGGCTGAGGGACGCGCGCATCTGGCTGGGGTTGCTCTCGCTCGCCGCGCTCCGGAGCCCGCTGGCGCCGTCGGCGTACGTCACCGTCTCGATGCTCTGGCTCCTGACGCTCTCGGCCGGAGAGATCCGTGGCCGTCCTGTCGGGGCGGTGGCGTTCGTCGTGGCCTGGCTGGCGATCATGGGTCCGCCGCCGCTCGAGGGAGCCACGGAGTTCACCGTCGGATTCCTCGGTCAGATCATCGGGATCGCCATTTGCGTCCGCGCGGTGCTGGGACCGCGGACGGCGCCCGCCGCCGGAGCCGTGCCCGCCGCATCCACCGGCTGACCGTCACTTCGGCTCGGGCGCGGGGGGAGTGACCGACGACTCCGGGATGCAGGAGGAGACGGCGTACTCCGCGACCTTGCAGATGTACGTCTCGCTCTTGCCACACCCGGTGGCCCGGAAGCGCGAGCTGCCGAGGTCCTCCACCTTCACCTGGTCCGCCGGGCAGCTGCTGGTCTTCGCCAGCGTGTCGCGGGCGGTCGTGGTCATCACGCTGGTCGCGCAGGCCGCGAGTCCGAGCGCGCCGGCGACGAGGATGGAGAGGAGAACGGGAGACGGGGCGCGGTTCGCGGGCATGCCCCGGTTTCTACTGCAGCCCGAGGGCCTGCAACACGGTGTCGTGAAAGGCCGGGCGAAACGCCTGGATCCGGAGGTTCTCCCGGCCGAGCGCGGTGCGGTTGGTGAGCAACGCCACGCTGAGCCGGCGGGCCCGGTCCACCCAGAGGCTCGTCCCCGTGTGGCCGAGGTGCCCGAAGCCTCCCGGCGGCGTCCGCCCGAGGAGACGTCCCGCCGAGCTGGGCTCACCGGAGGGCGTGTCGAAGCCGAGGCCGCGAGCGCCGCCAGCAGTCGGCGTGACCACACGCTCCCAAAGCGCGGCCGGGGCGAGACGCCCTGCTCCGTCCAGCTCCTCGAGCACCCGCTGGCCGAAGCGCGCGACCTCGGTGGCGGTGCCGAAGAGCCCGGCGTGTCCAGAGACGCCGTCCATGACCCAGGCGTTGTCATCGTCCACCTCGCCCGGCCGCGACGGTTCGCTCGGGAGCGACTCCCAGCGGTTCTCCTGGCCCGGAGCCGGCGGCCGGGGCCTCAGCGCTCCGGTGGGCGGGAGCGAGTCCCAGCGTCCGCCGCAGGGATCGCGATCGTCCCGGCTGCGAGTACTGAGGCGGTGGAAGTGGGTCGCCACGCCTAACGTCGCGGACAGGCGCCCGTGGAGCGCGTCCAGCGGCGTGCCCGCGGCCTCGGCCAGCATCTCGCCGGCGAGCAGGAAACCGACGTCGCTGTAGAGCGTGCGTGTCTCGGGGGGCGCCTCCAGCGGAGAGCGGGCGGCCGCATCGCGGACCTCGCTGCGCACGCTGCGACGGATCGAGGGCGCGCAGTCGGCTCGCCGGAGCTCGGGCACGGTGTGGAGCACCACCGCGAAGAAGGGAACCCAGGCCGGGAGCCCCGAGCGGTGCGCGAGCAGATCGCCGAGCGTCGCACCGTGCTTCGCCAGCGGGCTTCCGTCGATCCACCGCGACACCGGGGTCGACGGGCCCACCTTCCCCTCGGCCCAGAGCGTCACGAACGCAGGGGCGGTGCAGAGGACCTTGGTCAGCGACGCGAGGTCGAAGGGCGTGTCGACTCCGGCGCCGACCGCGGCGCGTCCGACCTCGCGACCCTGGTGGAAGACCGAGGCCTGGGCGGCGGGAAAGACGCGGTCACGGACTCCGGCCTCGAGGAGCGCCTGGAGCTCCGCGTTCAAAAGCCGGTCCCGGGCAGGGCCTTCGGCGCAGGCATGCCTCGGCGGGTGCAAACGCGGGCGCCCCCCTCCGGCCAGGAGCATTCGTAGACCGCGCTCTTTCCGCACCCGTCGGCCTCGTAGCTGCCGCCGGGGAGCCCCTTCACCGCGATCTTGTCCTCGGGGCACTTCGCGTCGGTGGACATCGCGCGGCGCACGCTGGGCTCGAACCCATGGCATGCGGTGGTCCCGACCAGGAGCAGCCCGAGCGCGAGCAGCGACGCGGTCGGCGAGCGCTTCACGCCGTGGCGGCCTCGAGCGGCTGCAAGATACCTTGGTGCGCGTCGAGGCGGTGACGTGCGCCGAGGGCCACCGGGGCGTTCACCGCGCCGTGGCCGATGGGCAGCTCGGAGATGCAGGGCAGGCCGACCTCGTTCGCCAGCTCCGCCAGGACCTCTCTACACGAATGCGGGTCGTAGCGACGGTCGACCGGCTCGCACTCCAGGAACTGTCCGAGGACGATGCCTCCGATTCGCGAGAACACGCCCGCGTTGCGGAGATGGGTCCACACCCGGTCGATGCGGTACGGCGGCTCGCCCACCTCCTCCAGAAGGAGGATGGCGCCGTTCATCTCGGGGAGCCACCTCGTCCCGAGGAGCGTGGAGAAGACCGTGAGGTCGCCGCCGATGAGCGGCCCCTCCACCACGCCCGGGACCAGCGGCTTGCCCTCCAGCGGATCGGGGACGCGGCCCTCGAGGAGCGCGAAGAGGCGCTCGGAGACCCAGGGCGGCTGGTCCGCGAGCTGCGTGACCACGGGTCCGTGGATGGAGATGCGCCCGGTGGCCTGCAGCGCGCAGTGGAGCGCGACGTTGTCCGAGAACCCCACCAGCGGCTTCAGCGGCAGCCGGCCGAACTCGATGCGGGGAAGGAGCCGCGCGGCCCCCGAGCCACCGCGGGCGCACACCACGGCGCGGTTACCCGGGTCGGAGAAGGCGTCGACGACGGCGGCGGTGCGGACGTCGTCGGTGCCGGCGAGGTACCAGTGACGATCGAAGAGGCTCGGTGAGGGCGCGAGCTCGTAGCGCTCGGCCAGCCGGGTCATGCCGCGGTCGAAGCGCTCACGATCGAAGGGAGAGGACGGGGCGACCACGGCCACGCGGTCTCCCGGTCGCAGACGCGGAGAGCGCACCATTGGACGAAGAGTACCACGCGCGCGCGACGTCCAGCGGAGGGCGGTCCGCGGCGCCTGCTCGCCTGGACGAGGTGGCGTGCGGGCGTGGGTGCGATAAGTCACTCACTGAACGAGGATCCCGATGGCGGAACGAGCGATGCCGGCCGTGTTCCTGGGGCACGGCAGCCCGATGAACGCGCTGGAACGGAATCGCTACTCCAGCGCCTGGGCGGCGTTCGGGGCGAGCGTGCCGAGACCCCGTGCGATTCTCGTCGTCTCCGCGCACTGGTACGTGAACGTCACAGCGGTCACGGCGATGGGCCGGCCGCGGACCATCCATGATTTCTATGGGTTCCCTCGCGAGCTGTTCGAGGTGGAGTACCCCGCCCCGGGCAGCCCCGAGGTGGCGGCGGAGGTGGTGGAGCTGGCAAAGCCGACCCACGTCGGCCTGGACCTCGACAGCTGGGGCATCGACCACGGCGCCTGGTCGGTGCTGGTGCACGCTTTCCCCCGGGCGGACGTTCCGGTGCTGCAGCTCTCCATCGACGCGCGCCGCGACCTCGACTTCCACCTCGAGCTCGGCGAGCGGCTGGCCACGCTTCGCGCGCGGGGAGTGCTGATCCTCGGCAGCGGGAACCTGGTGCACAACCTCCGGCAGCTCGACTGGGGAAGTCCGGACGGCGCGTTCGACTGGACGCGGCGGTTCGACGAGGCCGCGCGCCAGGTGCTGACCACGCGTCCAGGCGAGGTGACGAGGCTCCGCGAGCATCCGGACTGGGCGCGCGCGGTGCCGACGCCCGACCACTTCCTGCCTCTCCTGTACATCGCAGGGCTGGCCCACGCGGCGAACCGGCCGCTCGACGTGCTGGTGGACGGCTACGCCTACGGCTCGCTGTCGATGGCGGCGTACACGCTCGATGCGGCGTCTCCGGGTGGACGGCGAGACCCGGCGCCGGCGGCGGAGATCCCGGATCCGCGGGAGACTCCGCCCGAGGACACCAACCTCTGAGACGCCCCATGCGGATCCAGCCGGTCTCCGATCTCCACCTCGAGTTCGACCCGGACCACGGTGCGCGCTTCGCGCAGACGCTCCCGGTGGTCGGCGACGTCCTGGTGCTCGGCGGCGACATCTTGCCAATCCGGCGCGAGCCGCACGTCCTCGAGATGCTCGGCTGGTTCTGCGACCGCTTTCCCCGCGTGGTCTACGTGCCGGGGAATCACGAGTACTACAAGACCTCGCCGGCAGCGGGGGCGGCGCTCCTCGCCTCCTGCGCCCGGCAGTTCCCGAACCTGGACCTCCTCGACGCCGCGGTGACCGAGATCGAGGGAAGGCGCTTCGTCGGCGCGACGCTGTGGTTTCCTCCGACGCCGGACGAAGAGGAGTACCGCCGCTTCCTCGCGGACTTCTCGCTCATCGAGAGCTTCGTTCCCTGGGTTCACCAGGCGCACGCCGCGAACGTCGCCTTCCTCGAGGAGAACGTCAGGGCCGGCGACGTGGTCATCACCCACTTCGTGCCTCACCCCCGCAGCATCGCCCCGCAGTACGAGGGGAACCCGCTCAACCGCTTCTTCATCGCCGGCGACGTCGCGCCGCTGGTCGAGCAGCGGGGCGCGCGCCTCTGGATCCACGGGCATACCCACATCAGCTTCGACTACCAGGTCGGCGACACCCGGGTGGTGTGCAACGCGCGCGGCTATCCCGGCGAGCAGGGCACGTCGATGAACCCCGCCCTGGTCATCGAGGTCTGAACCGCAGCGCGCTCCACACCTCGTCCAGCGCGACCTGGCGAACCGGCTGCGCTCCGCGCTTCTGCAGCTCCTTCGCCAGGATGTCGCGGTTCAGATCCGTCCCCAGCTGCCCCGCCTTCGGATAGGCGGCCCAGGCGAGGCGATCGGCGCGCGCCGCCTCGATCATCGGCGCGCCGACGCGGTCGATGTCCGCCACCTTGGTGACGAACACCAGGACGTCCTTCACGTTCGCGAGCGAGGTGACGTCGACGTCGTCCAGGTCGACCTCCTTCGGCTTTCCGAGCACCCGGAGCTTCGTCCCCGCCTTGAGGTTCAGCTTCTTCGCCAGGCTCATCGCAGCGCTCCCTCTCGGGCGACGCTGCCACACCGTGGCGCGATTCGTCTCCTGTTCGTTTGACTCCGGGTTGCATGTCCCCTAACGACGCCGGTTCCGCGGGGAGCGGAGGGGCGCGTGACCGCTGTCGGCCGTCGACGACCGGGGAGGAGGGGGGCCGCGCGGCTGGTGACGCTCGTCCTGCTGCTGGCCGCGCCCCGGACGCTCGCCCAGGCGGCGCCTCCCGGGCCGCACGAGGGCGTCGCGTTCGACATCATGAATCTGTTGGCGCAGCACGGGCTCCACGACCTCGACGACGAGGCGTGGAACGCCTACGGGCAGACGACCTACATCTCCAGCTGGAAGTTGCCCTTCACCCCGCCCTACACGAACCTGAACGGCAGCCCGAACTCGCTGGTCCCCGGTCACGAGCGGAGCTTCACGTGGAGCGCCACCCTCTTCCTCGGCGCGAGGCTCTGGCCCGGCGGCGAGGCGTACTTCGTCCCGGAGGTCATCGCCGAGCGGCCGCTGTCGAACCTCCGCGGCATCGGCGGAGCCATCCAGAACTTCGAGCTCCAGAAGGGGGGCTCGGAGACGCCGCAGGTCTACCGGGCGCGTCTGTACCTCCGGCAGTTCATCAACCTCGGAGGTGAGGTGACGAGGGGCGACTCGAACCCGATGCAGCTCGGGGCGCCCGTCCACAGCCGCCGCATCGTGATCTGGGCGGGGAACTTCACCGTGCTGGACGTCATGGACAAGAACGGGGTGACGGGCGATCCACGCCAGACGTTCTTCAACATGGCGTTCATGACCCACGCCTCGTGGGACTTCATGGCCGACGCGCGGGGCTACACCTACGGAGCGGCGGTCGAGTGGTACTGGGACGACTGGGCCGTGCGGTTCGCGCACACCGCGCCGCCGAAGGAACCGAACCAGCTCGCAATCGACTTCCGGTTCTTCAAGTACTTCGGCGACCAGCTGGAGATCGAGCACGACCACACGCTCTTCGGTCTCCCGGGCGCGGTGCGGCTCCTCGGATACCGGAACCGGGTGCACAGCGGGTCGTTCGACGACGCAGTGGCGACATTCGAGGCGGACCCCACGAAGAACGCCGCAGCGTGCACTGGCTTTAACTACGGCTCGCAGAACGCCGGAGCGCCCGACCTGTGCTGGGTCCGCAAGGACAACGTGAAGGTGGGCATCGGGATCGACGTCGAGCAGTTCGTCGCCAAGGACATCGGCCTGTTCCTGCGCGCCATGTGGTCCGACGGGCAGAGCGAGGTGGTGGCCTTCAATGCGGCGGACCGCTCCCTGTCCTTCGGGGCCGTCGCCCGCGGCTCACTCTGGGACCGGCCGTTCGACGTCAGCGGCGTGGGGCTGGGGCTGAGCTGGATCTCGTCGAGCCACGCCCGCTATCTGGCGCTCGGGGGCGTCGACGGCTTCATCGGCGACGGCGCGCTCCGGCAAGCGACGGAGGGAGTGTTCGAGGTTTTCTACAGCTACAACCTGTTCAAGGCGATCTGGCTCTCGGGTGACTTCCAGCTTCTCTGGAACCCCGCCTACAACGCCGACCGCGCCGGGCCGGTGGTGATCCTGGGAGCGAGGGTCCATGCGGAATTCTAGGGCCTCGCTCCGCCGCGTCACCCTCGGCGTGCTGGTCTGTGCGCTCGGAGCGCGGGCGCAGACTCCGGTGCAGGGCTTCAACGCCGAGCGCTTCGCCCCGTCGGCACCCGGAGCCGGCTGGTTCGTGATGGACAGCCTGGACATGCATGGCGAGCTCGGCGGTGCGATCTCGTTCTCCGCACGCTACGCCCGCGACCCCCTGCGAGTCGGGGGAGTCGCGGTGGTGACCGACTCCGGCTACGGCCAGATCGCCGCGGCGATCACCTTTCGTTCCTGGCGATGGTCGCTCGCGTTCGACGTCCCGGTCGCGGTGAAGGGCCGCAGCGCGACGATTGGCGGGTATGCCTATCCCGGCCCGGACCTCGACCTGGGATCGCACCCCGACACGCTCTCCGACGTGCGACTGGGCGTCGACACGCGCCTGCTCGGAGATCCGGCTGGCCCCTTCCGCCTTGGCCTCGGAGCACAGCTCTGGATCCCCAGTGGACCCGTGGAGCAGTACCTGTCCGACGGGACTTACCGCGGCATGGTGCGGGTGCTCTTCGCGGGCGATGTGTCCTGGCTCGCCTACGCCGGCAACGTGGGCGTGCACATTCGTCCCCGGGACG
>DASXGF010000744.1:0-3092 GCA_036489275.1 Myxococcaceae bacterium
CTTCGTGACCTTCACACCGGCGTCGAAGGCTCCGTCTTCGCGGGTGGTGGTGACCTGAGCAGGTTGGAACATGTTGTCGGGCCTCGACGGCTAGACGGTAGGGGGCGCGGTGAATTACCCGGAACCCGCCCCGAAGGCTTGGGAAAGTGCAGGATCGTTCCATGAAGTTCCGTGAACGAGCCGGCCTCCTCTGCCCCCCGAAGGGTTGCGAGGAGTTACCACCGGTCACTGGAGCGTGAAGACCTAGCCGCCCGGACGCTCGGTGGGGGCCGGCGCCGCGGCAGGCTGGGGCGCGGACGTCGGCACCGTGCTTCCGGCAGCCTGGACCACCCGCGGAGCCTTCTCCGCGGCCATGCGCTGGCTGAGCGTGGCGTCCAGCTCGCGCCCGAACGCGGCGACCGTGCCATCGGTCGAGGCCATCATCTTGCGAACCGCGGGCCAGAGCGGGTGATCCGCGTCCTGCTGCTGGGCCACGCCCTGCGCGAGGAGCCCCAGGGCCGCGTCGCGATCGGCTGCGGACGCGCTCCGGAGGGAGATGAGGAGCTCGTCCGGAGCGGTCCGGGCGACGTCCGCGAGGGAGCCGGAGACGGTCCGCTGCGCCGGGACATCACCCGCCGAGGCGTGAGCCAACTCGACCAGACGCGAGAGCGCCTCGCCATTGCCCTCCGCGGCGAGGGAGGTGAGGCTGCCCACGCAAGGGAGCTCGACCTTCAGCTCCCGCGCGAGGCGCCGGAGCCGTCCAAACACCTCTTCACCCGGAGTGAAACTATCCAGAAGGGCTCGAGTGCCGAGGTAGTCCCGCGGATCGCTCTGGTAGATGGAATCGGCGAGCACCGCGCGCACGGCGGGGTCGTGCTCGGTCCGCCAGGCGGTCCTCAGGAAGGGGAGGTTCCGCTGGTCGGCCTTCTGGGCGACGGCGAGGTAGGTCCGGATGCGCGCCTTGGCCTCCTCGTTCGAGGCGGGGACCGTTCCCGACGGCTGCAGGACCGTGGCCACCGCCCGGTCGGGTCCACCCGCCGAACCGACCGCGGCCACCGCGGCGCCGATGGCGTCGATGCCCTGGACCACCGGGCCCGAGCGTCCGACGTGGTCGTTGACGATGACGCTGAAGGCGAAGCGCTCCCCGCCCACCGACTGGACGTAGCCGCTGAGCGCGGAGACGTTCTCCAGGGTGCCGGTCTTGGCGCGGAGGCGGCCGACGGCCTCGCTCCCCTCGAAGCGGTAGCGGAGCGTGCCGTCCTTGCCCGCGATGCCGACCGACGAGAGGTACTCGGGGGCGAGCGGGAAGCGGTCCCACATGATCTTGAGGAGCTGTGCCAGCTGGCGCGGCGTGAAGCGGTTGGTGTCGTTGAGCCCCGAGCCGTTGCGAAGGATGTACGAGCCCCGTGGGATGCCCACCTCGCGCTCGAGGAACTCCTCGGCGACGGACACGCCGTTGGCGGTGCTCCCCGGCGGGCCCTTCACCTCGGCGCCGAGCGTCTTCAGCAGCTGCTCGGCCACGAAGTTGCTCGAGTACTTGTTCATCCGCTTGAGGACCAGGTCGAACGTCTCGCTCTGGGACACGTAGAGGAGGCGCGCGCGCTCGGGGACGGTGCCGAGCTTGAGCTTGCCGCGGACCCGGATGCCGTGCATCTCGAGCACCTTCTTGAAGGTGTAGCCGAAGTACATCGGTGGGTTGTCGATGCGCTTCCACACCGCCCACTCGCCGGAGACGGGGACGGTGCCGCGGACGGTGATGCGCTGCGCGCCGCCGGTCCACTGCGAGGAGACCGACGCACGCCGGGCGCGGCTGGAGGCGCCGGCCGCCTGGTTGACGATCTCGAAGTACTCGGAGGGCGGCTCGAGCTCCACCACGGCGCGTCCTCCCGGAGCCGAGGCGCGGAGGTAGACGCCCACCGCGTTCGCGTTGAGGCTGAGGGCGCCGGTGGGGGCGGTGTAGGCCCGGTCGGAGATCTCCTGCTCGAAGCCGGGGGCGAGCCGCTCGGGGTCGAACCAGGTGTCGTCGAGGACGAGGTCACCGATCTCGCGGAGGCCGAGGTGCGCGAGCTCGGAGGCCATCGCGTGGAGGCGCTCGGTGGTGATGCTCGGGTCGCCCTTGCCGCGGACCCAGAGGGTGCGGACGCGGTCGGTGGGCCCGGGCTCGACGAGGAACTCGGTGTCGAACCTGTACTCCGGGCCAAGCCGGGACAGCGCGGCGGCGGCGGTGACCAGTTTCACGTTCGAGGCCGGGTTCATCAGCGCGTCGGCGTCCTTGCTGAACACCACGCTGCCGTCCTCGAGGCTGACCAGCTGGACTCCCAGGCGGGCGTCGCGGAACGGAGGGCGCTGGGCGAGGTCGAGGAGGGTCTTCTTCAGCGCTTCGCGGTCCGCGGCCTTGGTGGGGGCGGCGAAGGCTGAGCCCGTGACCGAGGTGCAGAGGAGCGCGGCAAGGAGACAAGGACGACAGGCAGACAAATGGGCTGCACTCCGGGGCGAACGGCCGATGGACGGATCTTCCCCTGCCGTTCTTCACGACCGCAAGGTAGGCCGAGGGCTCACGCGGCGACCCTGTCGGGGCGATGTCGGGTCAGTTGGCGCGAAGGCCGGGTTGTGTCGAGGGGGGTGCACCGGAGCGGACAGTCCCGCCGGGCGGGCGCGGGCGAGATCGTCGACCGGACGACACGGCCGGGCGAGCACGCGTGGAGCGGAGTCCGGGGCATCGGGTCCACACGCCGGGGCGGAGAGTCCGCGCCAGTGCACCGCTGTGCACATTGGACGCGGGGACAGGTGCCTCCGCGAGGACCGGGGATGCGCGGAGACGACGTGGGGGAGCGCTGCCGGGCGGCCCGACGCCCGTCACGAGATCTCTGGCGCCTCGACGTCCGAAACGAGATGTCGAAACGAGATGTCTGACACCTCGACCCAGGCCCGACCCCGCGCCCGACGCCCGTAACGAGGTGTCTGGCACCCCCACCCGGGCCCAACCCAGCGGCGCGACACCCGTAACGAGGTGTCTGGCACCGCGACTCAAGCCCAGCCCCCGACCCGACCCCGGTAACGAGGTGTCTGGCACCGCGGCTCAAGCCCAGCCCCGACTCGACCCCGTAACGAGG
>DASXGF010000033.1:0-9447 GCA_036489275.1 Myxococcaceae bacterium
TCCTGTTCATGATGTACCTGGGCTTCGTCCTGGGGGACATGGCCAGCGGCCTCCTCAGCCAGGCGCTCCGGAGTCGCCGCTGGGTGATGCTCATCGACCTCGTCGTCCTCGCGGTGACGGTGGGGGTGCTGCTCGGGAGCACGGGCCTCACGGCGGAGCAGTACGCCTGGCTCTGCCTCCCGCTCGGGCTGGCCAGCGGCTACTGGGTGCTCTTCGTGACCGCGGCAGCGGAGCAGTTCGGGACCAACCTCCGAGCCACTGTCGCCATCTCGCTCCCGAACATCGTGCGCGGCGCCATCATCCCCATGACCCTGGCCCTCCGCGCCCTCATCCCCCGGGTGGGGCTCCGGACCGGCGCCATCGCCATCGGCGCGGTCTGCATCGGCGTGGCCTTCCTGGCGATGCTCCAGACCCCGGAGACGTTCGATCGGGACCTGGACTACCTCGAGCGCTGACTCACCGCGGCTGGGTCGAGACGAGGCTCGGGCGCTCGGCGTGCGCCGCCTCCATGGCGAGCAGCTCGGGCCACGGCGCCAGCTCCAGCCGGTTCCGGAAGCGGATCCACCCCAGGAGGCTCATCACCGCCACGTCGGCGTAGGCGACCCGCCCCGGGGACAGCGTCCGCTTTCCCTGGTAGCTCCGCTCGAGCGAGTCCAGGCAGCTCCGTGCGCGGCATACCTGCCGCTGCAGGTATCCCGACTGCACGGCGCGGATTCCATCGCCCTCGAGGAGGAACACGTTCACCAGGCTGTCCTGGGCGGCGTCGGTGACCGAGAGGACGTTCTGGTCGAGGAGGCCGAGCGAGGGATCCAGCAGCGCGTCCTGGAACGGAGGGTCTCCTCCCGGCGGCGGGTGCGGCAGGCCATAGAGCAGCTGGGCGATGACCCGGGACTCGAAGACGTGCCGCACGGCCGCGCCGGGGCCGAGGTCGAGCATCGGCACGCGCTGGATGGGCGAGGCGGCGACGAACTCCGGCGCCGGATCCTGCCAGCCGTGTCCGTCGCGCTCGAAGGGGATGCGGAGCTCGGCCAGGAGCACGCGGACGCGGCGAACGTAGGGCGAGGCGTCGTGGCCGAAGAGCTTCAGCACGTGGGGACCTCCGGAAGGCCGGAGTTGACCAGGGTCAGCTCAGCCCGCGCCGTTTCCGTTGGTCGGCCGGGCTCGCAGGCGCGCGGCGAATTCGGCCCGCCGGATGTTCTCCAGCAACCCGAGCAACACGCCCACCTCGACCGGCTTGCCGAGGGTGGCGCGGACCAGCGGATGCTCGCGAACCCGTTCCACGTCGCGGCTCGCCGACAGCACCACCGTGGAAGGTCCCGGCTCGCCGCGCAGGTGCTCCAGCAGCTCGAAGCCGTCCATGACCGGCATCATGAGGTCGAGGAGCATGAGGTCCGGCTGCGGTCCGGTCCGGAGCCTGTCCAGGGCGAGCTTGCCGTTCGCCGCCGGCTCGACCGTCCAGCGCTCCATCCGGAGGACGTCGGTCAGGGCTTCACGGATATCGGCGTCGTCCTCGACGAGGAGAACGCTTCCCGGCTCCATGCTGGCCGCGTCTATCTGCAGGGCGCCACCCGTCAAAAGTATCCTCCGACCCACCCACGTCGAGTCGTTCGACGGTGAACGCCCCACCGGCCGCCATCGAAGACTGCAATGACCCGTCCAGCGAGAAAAGGAGCTGAGCGGCTCGCTGTCGCCCGCTCGACTCAGGCGTGCGACCGCGGGATGGAGGTCAGGGTGGCATCAGCACCGACGCGGTGCGCCCGGTCTGTACCCGGTAGCGCTCGGAGACGCGCTCCATCGAGGCCCGCAGTCCCTCGGGTCGGCCGGCCACCACGACGGCCCCGCCGAAGCCGCCGCCGGTGAGGCGCGCGCCGAAGACGCCGGGCGCCTCGGCCGTGAGCGCCACCAGCCGGTCCAGGTCCGGCACGCTCACCTGGTAGTCGTCGCGCAGCGAGCGATGCGACGCGGCGAGCAGCGCCCCGAGCCGCTCCAGCGCCCCCGACCGGAGCGCCTCGACCGCCTCGAGAACCCGGGAATTCTCGGTGAGCACGTGCCGCGCCCGGCGATCCAGCGGAGGGGCCAGGGTCTCCACGCGGGGCAGGTCCTCCACTCCGAGTGCGCGAAGGCTGCTCACCCCCAGCGCCCGGGTCGCCTCCTCGCACTCGCGCCGGCGCACCCGGTACTCGCCGCTGGCGTGGTCGTGCGAGATGCCCGAGTGAACCACGGCGATGCCCAGAGCAGAGGGAAGGGGCACCCGCTCGGTCCGGAGCGACTGGGTGTCGATGAACAGCGCCGCCCCCGGGCTCCCGAGGCTCGAGGCGAGCGGGTCCATGACGCCGACCGGTGCGCCCACGAACTCCACCTCGGCCCGCTGCCCGAGAAGCGCCAGCCGGACCTCGTCCAGCTCCCAGCCGAACGCCTGGCGGAGCGCCCTCAGGAACGAGACCGTGAGCGCCGCGCTCGAGGCGAGCCCGCCCCCCGGCGGAAGGTCGGAGTCGATGCGGGCGTCGAATCCTCCGAGCACCCGCGGCCTGGCGAGCGCGGTCAGCCCCTGCACGTAGTCCAGCCAGTCCTTCCGCGGCGCCTCGGCCCCGATCCGGTACGTCGCGGTGGTGCCGCGCTGGACCGAGTGCACCTGGGCCACGTCGTCCGCCCGGCGTCGCAGCTCGACACGCGTTCGCCCGGGGACCGTGACCGGGAGCACGTAGCCCCCCGAGTAGTCGGTGTGCTCGCCGATGAGGTTCGCCCGTCCGGGGGCCTCGGAGCTCACCTCCGGGTCGGCGCCAAAGAGGTCCCGGAAGCCGGCTTGTCGTTCCATGCCCGGCGACGAGGGTAAGCGCATCCGCCCGCCCCGGGGAGGGGTGCTAGGGTCCCGCCCACCATGGCTTCCACCCCGCACCTGACACGGCCTCAGCTGGCCCGGTTCGAGGAGCGGCTGCAGCGCGAGCGCGCCCGGCTCCTCGGGAACACCAATTCTCCCGCTCCCGCCGAGATGCCAGGCCTGGCCGATCCGGGCGATGCCGCAGACGTGGCCGAGGAGCAGGTGGCCCGCTCCACCCGGAACACCCTCACCGAGACCGAACGGGCCCAGCTCGCGCAGGTGAACCGCGCCCTGGCCAAGCTGGCCGACGGTTCCTACGGGATCAGCGACATCACCGGCGAGCCCATCCCGCTGGCCCGGCTGGAGGCCCTTCCCTGGGCGACCATCAACGTCGACGACGCGCCGGGCCGCTGAGCCCGGCTCAGAGCGGCGGGTCGACCACGGTGATGTGGACCAGCACCGTCTGACCGAGTCCCGTCCCCGCGCGGCAGTAGGTGTCGCCCGCGGCCTTCCCCTTCAGCACCAGGGCGACGTGCTTCTTGTCCTTCGAGGGGGCGAGCTTGGCGTCCACGATGTCGAGGTCGTCGCAGTTCAGGCCCTGGGCGATGCCAACGTCCACCTTGACCGTCTTTCCAACCTCGACCTGGGCCTGCACGGAAGGCTGGGCCCGCGCCGTGGCCGCGAGCAGGCCGAGGCACAGGAGCGGGGCGCGCCGGAACATGCCCGGGAGCCTACCCCAGCTCACGTCTCGAGGCGGGCCTTCCCCCGGAAGAGCCGGGCCAGGAAGACGAAGTAGCCGCAAGCCAGCGGCAGGCCGATGAGGCTCCACGTCAGCGCGACCCGGAGGCCGTGCTGGGTCGTCGCAGCCTGGAAGGCGTCCAGCGACAGCGAGGGGGAGAGGCTGGAGCGCAGCAGCACCGGCCAGCGGGCGGCCGCCGCCGTCCCGAGCAGGGTGAAGAGCGTCCCCGAGGAACCGATGAAGCCGAGCTCCGTCCGGCCGCGGACCAGCCCAACCGCCAGCGTCGCCGCCGAGGCAGCGACCAGCGCGGCGAGGATCCAGACCAGCGGCCGCTGCGCCGCCGTGCCGGGGAGCTCCGGCGAGACGCGGGTCGTGGCCCAGGTCACGAGCGGGAACAGCACTCCGGCGACGATCCACGCCACGCGCGATGCGCGAAGGCTCCGGTCGTGCAGCGGGCCCTCGGACTTCATCGCCAGGTACAGGCCGCCGTGACCGGCGAGCGCGAGCAGGGTGAAGACCCCGACCAGCACCGTGTACGCGTCGAGCACCCCGGGGTGGGTCGACGGCCAGAAGGTGTCGAAGAGCGGCATGTGGAAGGTGCCGGTGGCGTCGAGCGGAACGCCGCGGAGGACGTTCCCCAGCGCCGCACCGAGCACGATGGCGATGAGCGTGCTGCCCACGGCGAAGGTCGCGTCCCAGAATGCCGCCCAGAGCGGGTCCGAGACGTGGCCCCGGAGCTCGATGGAGAGGCCGCGGAGGATGAGCACCCAGAGGAGCAGCATCAGCGGCAGGTAGAAGCCGCTGAAGCCGACGGCGTAGGCCGCGGGGAAGGCCATGAAGAGCGCGCCGCCGCCGGCCACGAGCCACACCTCGTTCCCGTCCCAGACCGGGCCGATGGCGGCGAACACGGTCCGTCGCTCGGCGTCGTTCCGGGCGACGATGAGGTGCAGGAAGCCGGCGCCGAAGTCGAAGCCGTCCAGGACGACGTAGACCGCGAGCATCCCGGCGACGATGGCGAACCAGAGCGCTTCCATCACCCCACCTCCCCGGCGAGGTCCGGGGTCCTCGTCGTCCGGGTCGGATGGGACGGCGTGCCCGGTCCGTGCGCGATCTCCCGTCCCACCAGGTAGAGGAAGAGGATCCCCATCACCATGTAGAGACCGGAGAAGCCGATGAGGGTGAAGAGGGTGTTGCCCGCCGAGACGCGCGGCGAGGTTCCCTCGGAGGTCCGCATCAGCCCGTAGACCAGCCAGGGCTGGCGTCCCAGCTCGGCGGTCATCCATCCGGCGGTGGTCGCGATGTAGGGGAACGGCATGGCGAGCATCAGCGCCCAGAGCACCGCTCGCGTCCGCTCGAGCCGGCCTCTCCAGAGGAGAAACGCAGCCAGCGCCATGAGCGCGATGAACAGCGTCCCGAGCCCCGCCATCACGTGGTACGAGTAGTAGAGGAGCTCGATGTTGTCCGGCCACCGGTCCACCGGGATGCGATCCAGGCCGGTCACGGTGCTGCCGAAGCTCCCGTAGACCAGAAAGCTGAGCATCCCCGGGACGACCACCGGATTCTCCAGCCGCCGGTGCATCACGTCGGGCTGTCCGATGATGGCCAGCTCGGCTCCGGCCTGGCTCTCGAACAGGCCCTCCATCGCCGCGAGCGTCGCCGGCTGCTTCTCGGCCAGCAGCTTCCCGTGGCGGTCTCCGGTGGGGAACACCATCAGGCACGAGGCGATGAGCCCCGCGATGACCCCGGTGCGCAGCGCGAGCGTCGCGTGCTCCCGCTGCCGCCCGGAGAGGGACCAGTAGGCACCCACGGACGCGACCACGAAGGAGGCGGTGACCACCGAGGCGGTCATGTTGTGGAGGTACTGCCAGATCGCCCAGGGGTTGAGCACGAAGGCCCAGAAGCTCTCCAGCTGCAAGCGGCCGTCCGGGCCGATGCCGTGGCCCACCGGGTTCTGCATGAAGGCGTTGGTGGCGATGATGAAGTAGCCCGAGAGCCAGCTGCCGACCCAGAGCGCCACCGCCGAGGCCAGGTGCATCCGGGGCCCGAAGCGCTTCTCGCCGTAGAGGAAGAGGCCGAGGAAGGTCGACTCGAGGAAGAAGGCGAACATCCCCTCCATGGCCAGCGTCTGGCCGATGACCCCACCGGCGAAGTGGCTGAATCGCGACCAGTTGGTTCCGAACTGGAACTCCAGCGGGATGCCGGTGACCACGCCCATGGCGAAGGAGATGCCGAAGACGCGGGCCCAGAAGCGCGCTGCCTCGTCGTGGAGGGTGCTCCCGGTCCGGAATGCCTTCCACTTGAAGAGGACGATGAGGAAGGCCAGCCCCATCGTCAGCTGGGGGAAGAGGTAGTGGAAGGTGACGGTGAAGCCGAAGTGAAGGCGGTGCCAGAACAGCGCGTCGGTCATCGAGGCCTCCTCCTCCCCCGGATGTACGGCCGCGGGCAGCGGTCTCGCACGCTCCTTCCTGGAGCTTGCGCAGGCCTTCCTTCTCCAGTCGAGCAGCAAGCGAGGGGGGCATCGGCAACCGAGGTGCTCACCACCGAGCGGCGCGCAGATGCTGCGCGCGAGGTGTCGCACGAACGCCACCTCGGGGGTCCACCCTCTTCCCGGGATTACCGGAAGGCGTAGAACGGCGCCGACCTTCACCGGAGAGACCCATGCCCGAACCGCTCGCTCCCGAGGAGCTCCGGCTGATCGATGCCTGGTGGCGTGCCGCGAACTACCTGACCGTCGGGCAGATCTATCTTCAAGAAAACCCGCTGCTCCGCGAGCCCCTGCGGCCCGAGCACATCAAGCCGCGCCTCCTCGGACACTGGGGAACGAGCCCGGGCCTGAGCATCGTCTACGCGCACGTGAACAGGCTCATCCGGCGCGACGGCTTCCCGGCGATCTACCTCGCGGGGCCGGGGCACGGCGGACCGGCGGTCGTCGCCTGCACCTACCTCGAGGGCACCTACAGCGAGATCTACCCGCGGGTGACCCTGGACGGGGTCGGGATGAAGCGGTTGTTCCGCCAGTTCTCCACGCCCGGGGGGATTCCCAGCCACGTGAGCGCGCCGACGCCGGGCTCGATCCACGAGGGCGGGGAGCTCGGCTACGTGCTGACCCACGCCTTTGGCGCGGTGTTCGACGATCCGGAGCTGGTGGCCATCGCGGTGGTGGGTGACGGCGAGGCCGAGACCGGACCGCTGGAGGGGAGCTGGAAGGGCATCACCTTCCTCAACCCCGTGCACGACGGCGCCGTGCTCCCCGTGCTGCACCTGAACGGCGCCAAGATCTCCGGCCCCACGGTCTGGGGGCGCTCCACCGACGCGCAGATCCGCGGGTACCTCGAGGCCATCGGCTACGAGGTGCTCTTCGTCGAGGGCAACGACCCCCCGAAAGTCCACCAGGCGCTCGCCGCGGCCCTGGACGGGTGCCTGGAGCGCATCCGGCGCATCCAGACCGACGCCCGCGGGTCGGGAATCAAGGGACGCCCGCGCTGGCCCGCGCTGGTGCTGCGGACCCCGAAGGGCTGGACCGGGCCGGACGTGGTCGACGGATTCCAGATCCAGGGGACGTTCCGCGCCCACCAGGTTCCGCTCTCCGGGGTGAAGGACAACCCCGAGCACCTCCAGATGCTCGAGGCGTGGATGCGGAGCTACCGGCCCGAGGAGCTGTTCGACGCGCACGGCGCGCTCGTCCCCGAGCTGCGGGCGCTCCCGCCCTCCGGAGAGCTGCGGATGAGCGCGAACCCCCGCACCCACGGCGAGACCTGCGTCCCGCTGAAGATTCCATCCGTCGAGCAGTACGCGGTGAAGGTGGAAGCTCCGGCGGCGACCCGCGAGGAGTCCACCCGGCGCCTTGGCGAGCTGATGCGCGACCTCTACCGGGACAACCCGACCCGGTTCCGCTTGTTCTGCCCCGACGAGACCAACAGCAACCGCCTGGGCGCGGTCTTCGAGGCCACCCCGCGCTCCTTCATGCTCCCGGTCGAGCCCACCGACGAGGCCATCGGGCCCGACGGCCGGGTGATGGAGGTGCTCAGCGAGCACAACTGCGAGGGGTGGATGGAGGGGTACGCGCTCACCGGGCGCCACGGACTGCTCGCCACCTACGAGTCCTTCGCGATGGTGATGGCGTCGATGACCGTCCAGCACAGCAAGTGGCTGGACGAGTCACTGAAGCTGGAGTGGCGCAAGCCGGTGCCGGCGCTGAACATCCTCCTCACCTCGACCTGCTGGAGGAACGACCACAACGGCTTCAGCCACCAGGGCCCGGGGTTCATCGACACCATCCTGACGCGCAAGCCGGCGGTGTCCCGCATCTACCTCCCGCCCGACGCCAACTGCCTGCTCTGGACGGCGGACCACTGCTTCCGCACCTCGAACCACGTCAACGTCATCGTCATCGACAAGCAGCCGCAGCTCCAGTACCTGGACCTCCACTCCGCGAAGGGCCACTGCGAGCGCGGCGCCTCCGTCTGGGAGTGGGCCAGCAACGACGAGGGCGATCCGGACATCGTGATGGCCTGCGCGGGCGACATCCCCACGATGGAGACGGTGGCCGCCACCTGGCTGCTTCGCACCTCCGCCCCGGGCCTGCGGATCCGCGTGGTGAACGTGGTGGACCTCATGGCGATGTTCACTCCAGAGGAGCACCCGCACGGGATGGACGAGGCGCGGTTCGTGGATCTCTTCTCCCGCGACCGGCACGTCATCTTCGCCTTCCACGGCTATCCGCTCGGGATTCACTACACCCTGCACGGGCGGCCCACCGCCGAGCGCTTCCACGTGCGCGGGTTCCGCGAGCAGGGCACTACCACCACGCCGTTCGACATGGTCGTGCTCAACGGGATCAGCCGCTACCACCTGGCCATCGAGGCGCTTCGCCGCGCGCGCCGCATCCCCGAGAACTCGACGGAGCTGGTCGAGCGGTTCAACGGCCTGCTGAAGAAACACCGCGCCTACGTCGAGGAGCACCTCGAGGACATGCCCGAGGTGCGCGACTGGACCTGGACGCCGCCTTGACCGCTACCGAGCCCGGGCGCGGGTGCTTCGCGGACGCGTGCGCCGCCGTGCCGCTCCCCGGGTGACGGCGCGCGGCGACTTGCGCTTGCTGGACGCGATCTCGAGGAGGGCCGAGACCGGACGGTGGTCCTCCACCGGATGCCGGAAGGGACGGTCCCCCCGCACGCGGTAGCGGTTGCGACGGCCGACGCGCTCGCGCACCAGGTACTGCTCGGACTCGAGCTCCTGCAGGATGCGCTGGACGGCCCGCTCGGTGATCCCGACGCGCGTGGCGATGTCGCGAACACGGGCCTCGGAATCTTCCCAGACACAGAGGAGGACGTGGGCGTGGTTGGTCAGGAAAGTCCAGGTAGCCATGGGTTTCGGACCTTACAGGGGGGACAGGCAAAGGGAATCAGGGAACGCCCAGCGGCCGTTGGTGAAGACGCCGGTCGCTGACACTTCGTAAGAGGCAGCGCCAGAGCGCGCCGATTTGCCCACCTCGGCCCGTCCGGTCCCTTGCTGCCCGAGCCGTCGATGTCGACCCCCCAGCTCCGGAGCGCCATCTCGACCTCCGCCCGGAAGCTAGCCCTCTCTCCGGGAGGAACAAGGCACCCCGGTCTCACCGCTCGCTGCTTCAGTCGATGCAGAGCGTCTGACCGTGGCGGAGGATCCCGCACCCACGGACGAAGCGCGACCCGCTGCACTTCCCCCGCTGACAGGCGCCCTCGCAGGGGTCGGAGTCGGTGCAGGCCGAGACGGCCAGTGTCCTTCGTGCTCGTCGGAGCATCCCGCGCAATGCTACTGCAAGGACGATGGGCTTCGAGGATCGCCCGGAGTGGCGGCTGCCGGTCGCGCTGGGGCTCGGCCTGGCGGTGGGTCTCGAGCGCGAGCGGGCGCG
>DASXGF010000087.1:0-3584 GCA_036489275.1 Myxococcaceae bacterium
TCTCCCGGCGCCTCGCTCAAGAGTTGCTCGACGCGGAGCCCGCGCCAGCGACTGCCGCTTCTCGCCTGGACGTTCGTCTTGGGGAAGTCCTCCGCGATCCCGGTCTCACAGGGAACGCGCTGGATCCGAGGGCTCAGGTCAATCTGCGCGCGCGTCATCGATGGCTACCCCGGCGGTCACCGTCGCGACTGGGACTCTGAAAACGGTGCCCCCCTCCACGGACTCAGTCAACGCCTTGTGACGTAACGCGCCGCGCGATCGAGGATGGTCGACCCCAGCCGGCTGGGCCTCGAAGGTCTGCCGACGCCCCCGTCTGAGATGAGAGAGGCGTCTTAGCAAGAGCGCCGACGGCTGCTCCGGCGCAACAGGGACGACGAGGGCTCTCCGCACCTGTCGGCTCCCCGGTGCTACCGGTGACCGCCGTCTGACTTCCCTTTCTGCTTGTGGGTGCCGCCATCGGGCGGGGGACTCTTGGCTTGCTCACTCCACGCGTTTCCTTGAACAGGCTTGTCGCGGTCGACCTCGGCATCCTTCGGCGGCATAGGCGTTTGTCCCGGTGGAGCAGGACTTGGGCCCGGGCTGGATTGAGCCACCGCGGTCAACGAGAGAAACCCAACCAGCAAACCCATGACGTAGCGCATCGAGTGCACCCCTGTGGAAGAGGTAGGTCGCCTCCGCCGGTGAGCATCCCTGACGAGGAGAATTGTGTGTGCCATGCAGCACTTGTCGGCCACGGCCTTCCGCGCTTCCTTCCATCTGTGCACCGGCAGCATCCACGACGCCGACGGCAGGCAACTCGCGGCGAGCGCTCGCTTCCGGAGAACAGAGCACTCAGTCCATGTTCGTCTGGGAGTCATCGGGCATGGTCTCGAGGGGACACGATCGCTGCTGGACAGCCAGCAACACACGTCGAAGCCGCGGGCTCCGGCTGTCCGACGGCGGTCAGGCCGCGTCGTCCTTGCCCAGCCAGCGCCGAACGTAGGCGACCTGCAGGCTGGCCTGGATCGCCGCGACCAGTGGGCTGACCACCAGGATTCCGACGAACCCGAAGCTCCAGCCGAAGAGCAGCTGCGCCGAGAGATTGACCGCCGGCTCGATGCGCATGGTGCGCTTCATCACCGCGGGCTGAATGAGATTGCCCTCAAGCTGTTGGACGGCCAGGCCGAGGACGAGCGCGAGGAGCCCCTTCCCGGGAGACTCCGCCAGCCCCACCACCGCTGCGGGGATCAGGAAGAGGAAGGGGCCGATGAACGGAATGAACTCCGCGAAGAACGCCAGCACGCCCAGGGCGAGCCAGCTTGGAAGCCCGATGGCGAGGAACCCGAGCGCGCTCAGGAGCCCGACGAGCGTCATCGCGACCAGGGTTCCAACCGACCAGCCGCGGACCGTCCGGCCGACGGCCTGCAGCACCTCCCGCGCGGCCGCCTCCTGCTCCCGTGGAACCAGCGCCAACATCCCCTGGAGGTAGCGGTCGGGGCGGATCGCCAGAAAGACGGCGAGGACCAGCACCACCACCCCCACAGTGACGACGGAGAGAGTGCCGAGGGCGAGCGGCAGGGCTTGCTGGGCAGCCTGCAGCAGACGCTCCCGCACGGTCCGGCCGACGTCGCTGGTGCCCAGGCGGCTGCCGAGCTCGCTCCGGGCGACGCGCTGCCAGGTCCTCTGCGCGCGGTGGAGAAGGTCGGGCAAGCTGTCCCACAGCGCCGACAGCTGCTCTGAGGCGACGGGGACGACGAGGGCCAAGAGCACGCCCCCGAGCGCGACCACGGTGAGGACGACGATGGTGCTGGCAACCCACCGCGGCAACACCTGTGAGAGGCGGGAGATCGGCCAGTCGAGGATCGCCGCGAGCAGGACTGCGAAGAAGATCAGGAACAACGTGTTCCGAAGAGCCGGCAGGAGGAGCAGAAGGGCGTAGGCGCCCACTGCGCTCAGCAGCAGGATGGGGAGCGCGGCCCGACGGGTGGGAACCTGCATTGGGGCTGAGGGTGGAGCCGGCTTGCCTCGCCGGGAACTCCAGCGCGCCGCCGGACGTTCACTCTCACTCAGGTGGACGGAAGGATTTTCCACGCGCGGGGTCACGAAGCCTTGCGGGACTGCGTCAGAGCCATCGGGCACGGCTGCCGAGATTGTCGAGAGGAGGCTTGACGGCCAGCTGCCTGGGTCGAAGTCCTCGGTGGGAGGCCGTACAGAGCAGAGGCGGCTCTGGAGGAGGAGCCCTGCCGGGGTTGCGTCCGTCAGGTGCGAGTGGCTGTCGATGCCGTCCCCGCGCTGGTCCGTAGGCGCTCAGCGGAGCCTGGTGAGGGCGTCCGCTCGCGGAACCAGTCGAGAGCAGCAGAGCGAGGTCGGACGGCCATCGGCCCACGACGAAGCTCAAACCGGTGTGGAGGCCGTACGGGCTCGGGGGTGTAAACTGCGAATCCCGCCAACCCATCTCTGTTCCCCTCAGAGCAGGATCCTTCTCGGGGGAGCCGCGATGCGGCCGGCGGGGGAGGCGGATCACGCGCGGTGGCGGTGGCCTTGATGTGAACCCCTGCCGGGGTTGAGTCCGCGAGGGCGAGAATGGGCGTCAGATTCAGTCTCCGCGGTTGACTATGTGCGGTTCAGCGAAGGCCGGTGAGGGCACCCGCTCCTGCGGACCCGCGCAATCCCATCTGCGTTCGCTTCAGAGCCGCCCAGCACAGCCTTCGACGGAAGGAACGTGAGGCTGGACGGCCACCGGCGTGCGTCGGAGCTCGAGACGGTGGGGAGGCCGTATCGAGCAGAGGATGCTCTGGAGGGGTGGCCCTGGCGGGCGGGGGCAGGGGAGTCAGCTCGGGCGACTCATGTTCACCGCCCGGTGCATCTCGTCCTCGGTGAGCGGCCGGATGTCAGCCGAAGGCGGCCGAAGGTCCGCCGCCGTCCGCTCCTCGGCGAGCGCCTCCAGCTCGGGGTCGGGCTCTCGCCGGTGCTGCGGCGGGTCCGTCGGGGTGAGGGTGCGCTTCCAGTTCAGCGAGGGAGTGGAGTCCAGGCTTGCCTGGCACGCCTGCGCCCGGAGGTCGGCGATCGTCTGCTGCGCCTCCTCCGGTGAGGCATCGAGCGACGGGAAGTAGATGCAGACGTCGCCCTTCTGCGGCCCCTCGCCCTCGGCGAAGCCGGGTCCCGGTGGTGAGCCGGGCGCGAGTCCGAAGAAGATGAAGACTCCGCGTCCTCGCTGCTCAGCGATCTGCTGCTTGGCGCGCACCAGGCGGGTGTTGAGCTTCTCCCCGCTGGTCAGCAGCGAGGAGCGGGGTCGGGCCGGGCTGCGTCGGGCCGCCTTCACTCGACGCGCTCCACCAGTGCTCCATCAACCGATGCTGCCGCTCCATCAAGTAGACGAGCTTTCCTGTTCCTGACTGAAGCATCCTGAGCTGCCCGAAGAGGCAGAGGCCGAGGACCGACAGGAACACCACCTGGCTCGCGACCCTGGACACGCTTAGAGCATACGCGGCCCCCTGCGTTGATCGTCGCGGACGCCGGGTCAGCGTCGGCGGAATGGTTCGGTTCGACGGGGTCAGGCATCCGCGACCGGTACTCCGCACCGCCCACGCACCGCCCGTAGCCAA
>DASXGF010000124.1:0-3926 GCA_036489275.1 Myxococcaceae bacterium
CTTCAGCGCCTGGGCGTAGTCCTCCGAGGTCTCGTCCTTCTCCGCCGCGAACGCCGTCTCGGCTCGCTCGAGCCAGCGCTGCGCATCGTCGAACTTCCCGGCGAACATGGCGGTGTTCGACAGGCGCGTCAGCACCTTGGCCTGCTCGGGGCCTGGAACGGGTTCGAGCTTCTGCGCCACCGCGAGGGCCTGCTCGAGGAGCGCCATGCTCTTCTCCGACTGATCCAGCGAGTGGTAGACCTGCGACAGCACCACCAGGACCGAGATCTTCTCCCGCGGCTGGTCGGGCAGCGCCGAGCCGATGCGCGCCGCGGCCGCGTCCACCGCCTCCTGGACCGTTCGCTCCCGGGCGGGCTTGCTCCCCTCCGAGCCAGGATCCGCCGCGGCCAGCACGTCCTCGAGGAAGTCCCGCACCGCAGACGCGCTCCGCGCCTCGGCCTGCGCCACCCGCTTCTCCTCTCCCAGCCGCCCCGCCTGCACCACCGCCACCACGGTGAGCGCGACCAGGGCCACCGCCGCCACCGAGCCGACCGCCACCAGCCCGCGATGGCGGGCGACGAAGCGCCGGATCCGGTGGGGCAGCGAGCCTGCCTGGGCCTGGAGCGGCTCCCGGGTGAGCGACCGCCGGAGATCCTCGGCCAGCGCCTCGACCCCGGGGTAGCGGTCCTCGGGCCGACGGGCCAGCGTGCGAAGGAGGATTCCGTCGAGATCGCGCTCCAGCCGCGCCCGCAGCCGCCGTGCCGAGGTGCCGCGGAGCTCGGACATCGGCTCGTCCACGGTGCTGCTCGGCAGGAGCGGGTGCGCCTGGAGGATCTCCACCGCGAGCTGCGCCGGCGTGCCGCCCACCACCTGGTAGGGGCGCACCCCGGTGAGGAGCTCGAACAGCACCACCCCGAGCGAGTACAGGTCGCTCGCGGTGCTCAGCGGCGCGCCGAGGATCTGCTCGGGGCTGGCGTAGGCCGGGGTGAGAGCCCGGCCGATGGCGCGGGTGAGCGGGGTGTCCGGCGCGGGTCCCTCGCGGTCGAGCAGGGTCGCGACGCCGAAGTCCAGGAGCCGCACCTCCCCCTCGTCGGTGACCAGGATGTTGGACGGCTTGAGGTCGCGGTGGAGGACCAGGTTGGCGTGGGCGTACTGCACCGCGGACAGGACTTGCAGGAAGAGCTCTAGCCGCCCGTCCACATCGAGCCGCCGCGCGTCGGCCCAGCTGGTGACGTGCTGTCCGACCACCCTCTCCATCGCGAGATACGGCTGGTTCCGGTCGACACCGGCGTCGTAAAGGCGGGCGATGTGCGGGTGCTCGAGACGGGCGAGGATGTCGCGCTCGCGGGCGAACCGCTGCGCCACCTCCTTGCGCCGGGCGTCGAGCAGCGGAAGCTTCAGCGCCAGGTCACGGCGGAATGCGCCGTCGTCGCGGCGCGCGAGCCACACCTCCCCCATTCCCCCGCTGCCCAGCAGCTCGACGAGGACGTACGGCCCCACCCGGTCGCCGGGGACGTGCGCCGTGCCGGACAGGAGAACGGGTGAGGCCATGGTCTCGGTCTCGGCGACGCGCGCCTCGATGAGCCGGCGAACTGCCGGAGCGACGGACGGCTCTCTGCGGGAGAGCGTGTCCAGCCATCCCGGGCGCGCCGCCGGCGGCAGCGCGAGGCCCTCGTCCACCAGCTCTGCGATGCGGCTCCAGTCCTGGGACACCTGTCTCACGCCTCCGCAGACACCCCGGAGGCCTCCGGTTGCACTCTTGCACTCATCGGCCGGCGAGCGCCTGCAGCGCCTCCCCATCGAGGCGGACCGTGAGCCACTCCTTCACGATCTTCCCGCCAAGCGATTCGTAGAACCGGATCGAGGGTTCGTTCCAGTCCAGAACCTGCCAGACGAAACGGCCACAGCCGGTGTCCAGGGCGGTCCGGGCCAGGTAGCGCATCATCTCCTTGCCGATGCCCCGCCCACGCGCGTCCGGCCGGACGAAGAGGTCCTCGAGGTACAGCGTGGGCTGTCCCCGCCAGGTGGAGTAGGCGAAGAACCAGAAGGCAAACCCCACCGGTGTGCCGCTCCACTCGGCGATGGTCGCCTGGAACAGCGGCCGCTCCCCGAACCCGTCGCGAAGGAGCCCCTCCTCGGTGGCGACCACCGAGTCCGGGTCGCGCTCGTAGGTGGCCAGCTCCCGGATCAGCGAAAGGATGAGGGGGACGTCTGCCCGCGTCGCGGGGCGGAGGTGGAGCACCGGCGCATCATGCCTCCTGCCCCTCATCCGCGCCGGAACAGTCCGGCCGCCCCGACCGGACCGTTCCGTACCGGTCCCTCGCTCAGCAGCGAGTCACGTGCGCGGCGATGGCCATCCACCGCCCCGCCCGGCGCGCCCAGACGTCCGTGTAGCGCCCGTGGCCGGAGCGGCCCCCGTCACGGAACGTGGTCCGGGCATGGACCAGGGCCATGTCGCCGAGGAGCCGGACCAGGACGTCATGCCCCTCGAGCTCGGTCAGCGACGAGGGGGCCGAGGCCCGGACGAGGAACGCCGCCCGGTCGAGCAGCGTCCCGTCCGGCCGCGAGCAAAGGAAGTCCGGCGCCAGATGCTCCTCGAACCATCCCCGGTCGGACCGCTCGGAGGCCCGGAGGTACTCGGTGTTGAGCCGGAGCAGGATCTCACCGTCGGTCGATGGCCCGGGCGGCACGGTCACTCGTCCTCTCCCTGCTCGTCCCCGGGCATCCCGCGACCGCGGAAGGGACTCGCGGGAGTCGCCCGGAAGGCCGTCGTCGCGCCGGTCGTCGCGTCCACGAACTGCCCGCCGATCCGTCCCAGGTCGTCGATGTCCCCGGCGTTGGTGATGGTTCCGTTCAGCCCGGAGATGACGCGCGAGCCGAGGTCGATGACCTTGCCGCCTTGCCAGAGGACGCCCCGGCAGTCGCCCCCGGCGCAGGAGACGCCGACCACTTGCCGCCAGACGTTGATCCCCAGGGCCTGGCCGTTGTCGTGCCCGTCCAGCAGCGGCAGGGCCTCGATCCCACCGCTCCGTGTCCAGAGGAACGGCCGGGGCACGAAGTCCGAGACCGGCGTCCCGGGAGCGTTGGCGAAGCCCACCACGTCTCCCCAGTCGTTGAGGGCCATCGGCGTGTTCCACCCCTCGCCCATCAGCGTCCCGAGGTCGGTGATCTTGCTGCCCTCCCACATCACCATCCGCCGGGCGCTGACGCCGCCCACCGCGATTCCACAGGCCCCGGAGATTCCGATGGCCTGGCCGCGGTCGTTGATGCCGGTGGCGGCGCTCGTCGAGTCGCCGGGCAGCGGCGGCAGCTGCCGCACGTCGTCCTTTCCAGGGCCCCACAGCGCGGCGATGAACTGCCGCTTCTGCGCGCCGGTGCAGCTCGGGTCGAGCATCGTGGTCTCTGCCCAGCCGACGACCTGACGGAAGTTGTTGGCCGAGGTGGCGAAGCCGTTGTCGCCGCCGAAGGTGGGCAGCGCCCGGATCTTCCCGTGGTCCCAGACCACGCCCTTGCAGACCTTCCGCGTCCGGGAGGGGAAGAAGAAGCGGCAGCTCCACGTCTCGGCGAGCGGCTGATCCTCGTCCGTCTCCGCGACCCCGGCCACGAAGTCGATCACGTTCTTCGACGGCCAGAGCACCGCGCTGTTGGGGCCTCCGAGCGTGCCGAGATCCGTCGGCGTGCGCCCGCGCCAGATCGTCGCGTGAACGGTCGCGTTGCCCGCCTGGGCCGAGAGCCCGCCCACCCATCCCAGGTCGTTGATGCTGTTCCCCTGGCTCACCGTGCCTCCCAGCGAGCCGAGGGAATGGAGCACGTACCTCGGGCCGTCGCCTTGCCCGAGCGCGGCGTCTTTCACCGCGGTGGGCGCCGCCTCCTGGCTGCAGGCAAGCGCGCCGAGCACCACCACCGTGCACAGCCACCTCGTCTTCCGTCGCATGCGTCCTCCTCCG
>DASXGF010000158.1:0-6306 GCA_036489275.1 Myxococcaceae bacterium
GGCTCGGGCTCGAATGGCTCGGCGACCGCGGGTGCACGTCGGGTACGGCGAGGCTCGACCGGAGCGTCGAAGAAGCCCTCCTCCACCGGGACGTCGGGAGCGGGCAGGGGCACGGGGAGATCTGGAGCCGCGCGTGCCGGAGAGGCGAGGGCGCCGTTGCGCGATGGAGAGGCGAGGCGTCCGGGAGAGCTCGGGGGCGCCGAGGGCGTGCGCTCCGGGGACGCGGGCACCCGGGCGCCACGCGGGACGGCCGTGCGCGCGTCCTCGACGAAGGACGGACCGATGCGGTCACTCTCGGAATGGGATGCAGCGGGCTTCACGGAACCGCGCTCGGGAGCCTCCGGACGGCGTGTGGCCGGAGGCGTGGGCGGCGGGGTGCGCCCTGCCCCGGCTGGAGCGTCGGGAGCCGCGGGCCGAGGTGGCGGAGCGATCGCGGGCGCGGCGGGCTCGCGCGGGGGCGGGCCGCTGGGGGTGGGGCCCGGGGCGTGGTCCTCGGGTGACGATCGGCTGCGCGTGGCGCGAGGGGCGGACGGCTCCGTGCCGGTGGGTGCGGCGCGCTCGTCGGTGGAAGGCTTCGTCGCGCCCGGCGGCGGCTTCGGGGTTCCTGCCGGCGACATCCCGCGCGGGGGCGACTCGCTGCGGCCCGCCATCGACGACGCCCGGTCGCGACTCGACGCTTCGGTGAGCCGGTCCGCGGACGCGTCGCGCTCGCCGGCCGACGGCTTCACAGCTCGCGTCGGCGACGTCCGGCCGCGCCCAGAAGGCTCGGAGGGATCCTCCATCGACGAGGCTCGGTCGCGAGTCGACGGCTCGGTGGGCCGGTCCGCGGACGTGTCACGCTCGCCGGCCGACGGCTTCGTGGCTCCGGCCGGCGGCGTCCCTCCTCGCCCGGAAGACTCGGAGGGCCCTGCTTTGGATGGCGCCCGGTCGCGAGTGGACGACTCGGTGGGCCGGTCCGCGGACGCGTCACGCGCGCCGGCCGACGGCTTCGTGGCTCCGGCCGGCGCCGTCCCTCGTCGCCCGGAAGACGGCCCCGCCATCGACGACGCCCGGTCGCGAGCCGACGCTTCGGTGGGCCGGTCCGCGGACGCGTCACGCGCGCCGGCCGACGGCTTCGTGGCTCCGGCCGGCGGTCTCGTCGCTCCCGGAGTCGTTCCTCCGCGCACGGGCCCGGCGCTCTTGCCGGCAGACGCCGCGGGCTCCACGGACGACTTGCCGCGCGCCGTCCGGACGCGCTCGGGCGTCGCGGAGCGGCCCGCAGCGGGGGGCGGGACACGCTCTCGGGTGGACGCTCCGGTGTGGCTCGGCCGGGCTGGCGTGGCCGCCTCTCCCGGGGCTGAACCCCGTCCCGCCGCCGACCGCTCTGAGCGCCCTGCGCCCCGCTCGTTCTCGCGGGGGGGCGTCTGCTTCCGGGGACCCGGCTGACCGCGGCTCCGCGTCGGGGAACCCGCGGGCGAGGCCGCCTCCGGGGCTGTGTGCTCGGGACGCACCCTTCCCTTGCGACCCGGTGGGAAGTCGACGACCCGGACCTTCTTCCGCGCCGCCGTGACGACGGTCTCGGCGCCCTCGCGCAGGCGCTCCAGCGGCTCACGCAGCGCCTCCTTCAGCGCCTCGAGCAGCTGGGCCCGGGTGCGCAGTCGGCTGTGACCCTTGCCGAGGTGCTTGCGGGCGAGCTCCCGGAGGCGCTCCACGCTCAGCTTCTTCAGGTCGTCCATCGCGGTTCGAAAGCCCCGGGGCTCCCACCCCGACACCGCCGCTTACGCGTCGGCGACGCCTCTGGTCAACGTCTCCCGGGACATGTGTCATCCTCGGGCTGCTGCCGGTGATGACTGACGCTCCAGCCGTCCTGATCGCAGGGTTCGAGGTGTGGCCCGGCCCGTCCGCATGGGCGCGGCGGATGACGGAGGGCGTGCGGGCGAGCGCCAATCGCCACCGGGTCCTCACGCTCTCGCTGCGCGGCCCAACGCTGGCCCACACCGAGTCGCTCTTCGGGGCCCGCGTGCTGCGGGTCCCGCCGGGGCCAGGCACGCTGCTCGAGCAGGTCGAGGCCTTCGGCCGCGCCCTCCATCGCCAGCTCGACTCCGATGCGCACACCCTCGTCCACACGGCCGATCCGCTCGTCGGAGCGGCGGTGCTCGCCCACCCCCGGCGCCCCGTGCTCGTCTACGAGGCACGCCGCCTCCCCTCCTCCGAGCTGCCGCTGCTGCTCGGTCGAGGTCGGGACGGGGCGGTGCTCGACCAGGCGCTCCGTCGCTGGGAGCGGCAGTGCCTGGAGCGGGCCGACGCCGTGCTGGTCACCACCCGGACCGGCGCCGGAGAGGTCGAGGCGGCCGGCCGAACCTCGGGCGTCCACCTGGTCCCCGACGGGATCGAGACCGGGACGCTCCTGCCTCGGGTGCCCGGACCGTTGCGCATCCGACACGTCGCGTGGGACCTGTCGTCCCCCGGACTCCGCGTTCTGCTCGAGGCGTTCCACGCGCTCGGCCACGGGGCCCGGCTCCACCTCGTCCAGCCGCGGAGCAAGCCGTGGGACGCGGCGCTCCAGCGCGAGGTCTCCGCCGCGGCCCGAGGTGGCGGCGTCACGTCCGGGCCTCCGGGTGCGCTTCCCGGCAGCTGGGCGGACGTGGAGATCCTGTCGGGCATCGGGCCAGACGCGCGGGCCCCGGCGGTGCTCGCCGACGCGCTCGAGCCGTACGCCCGCGGTCGCCCGGTGCTGGCGGCCGACTCGGAGTCGGCGCGCGCGGACCTGCCCGCGGGCTGCACGGTGTTCTTTCCCGGGGCGGACGGCGAGGCGCTCGGAGATGCCCTGGTCGCGCTGGCCTCGACACCGGAGCTGCTCGAGCAGTCCGGAGAGGAGGCGCGCGCGTACGTGGAACGGCGACATGACGCCGCACGGGTGCGAGGGCTCCTCCGAGATCTCTACCGTGCCCACGGGGCAGTGATGGTGGCCTCGCCCTCGGTCGCGGGGGCGTCGCATCCTTCAGTTCCCGGCGGATGGAGCGGCTCTCCCCGGCTGCCGGGCGAACGAGCACCGGAGGGCACCGACCCCGGCACGCCCCCCGGAGGGTTCGGGTAAGCTCTGGCCCCCTTGATGGAGCACCGAGTCCTCATCGTCGAGAGTGAAAACGAGTTCGCCCTGAGCATGGCGTCCGTGCTCCGGTCGGCAGGCTTCCAGACCGCCACCGCGGAGAACGCGGCCGACGCCCAGCGCGAGCTCGAGCTGCGGCGCCCCGAGCTCGTCGTCCTGCGCGCCGAGCTGCCGGATCAGTCCGGGTTCGTGCTCTGCGGGCAGATCAAGAAGGGGCGGTTCGGTCAGAACCTCCCCGTGCTGCTCCTCTCCTCCGACGTCGGACAGGACGGGCTCGCGCAGCACTCGCAGGGGCCGAACGCGGCCGACGGGTACCTCACCATTCCGTTCGAGATGGGCGAGCTGGCCCAGATGACGCAGGCCATCCTTCCCCCGCCTCCAACCGCGGGCGACGACATGGACCGCTCGCTGGACGAGGCGCTGACCGGCGACAGCCATCCGACGCCGACGCGCGAGATGCCTCCGGCGCCCCCGCCGCTGAAGGCGCCGCCCACCGGAAGCCCTCCCCGGCTGCCACGGCGCGAGCGGCGGAGCGCGTTCACCGAGGAAGATCGCGCCTTCCTCGACCGGACCTTCGCGTCGATCGCCGACCGCAAGGCCGAGCTGCTCGCCGAGTCGCAGAAGCTGCGCAGGACGCCGCCTCGCCGGGAGTCGATGGGCACGCCGGAGGGGAAGATCCAGATCCTCCGCGACGAGCTGAAGCTGCGCGAGGCCCAGCTGGCACGCATCTCGGAGATCTGGACCGTCCGCGAGCGCGAGCTGCTGAGCGTCGAGGATCGGCTGCACGAGAAGGACGTCGAGCTGCAAGGCCTGAAGATGCAGGTGGACGATCTGCTCCGCCGCTTCAACGAGGCGCAGGCAGCGATGATCCAGAAGGAGCGCGAGCACGGCGCCACCGTCGACGACCTGCTCCTACAGAAGTTCGCCACGGAGAAGGACCTCATCGAGGTCGTGGCGTCCAAGGAGAAGGACGTCGCTCATCTGCGCCGAGATCTGGTCACCCGCGAGCAGGAACTGGCCGAGAAGGGCCAGGCGGTGGAACGGGGTCTGTCGGAGGTCGACCGGCTGGAGCGGGCCCTGGGCGTGGCGACGCTCGAGTTCGAGGTGAAGGAGCAGACGCTCTCCAGCGCGCTGGCGACGATGACCGGCCGCGCGGAGACGGCGGAACGAGACCTCGCCGAGACGCGGAGCGCGCTGGAGCGCACCACGGAGGAGCGGGACACCCACGACGCGGACAACACCCGGCACATCGCCGAGCTGGAGAAGACGCTCGCCGAGACCCGCGCCGAGCGCGAGTCCACCGTGCAGGGGCTGGAGGCCCGGGCGCAGAAGGGCGAGGGACGGGCGGACAAGGCGGAGGGCGAGGTCGCTCGCCTCACGCGGGAGCACGAGGAGGCGGAGGCCCGGAACACCGGGAAGGTGCAGGGGCTGGAGCAGCGGCTGTTCACCGCCGAGACGACGGGCGAGAACCTCAGGCTGGAGCTGGAGCACCTCGGCAAGCAGATGGGAGACCGGCTCGCCGAGCGCGATGCCCGGACCGCGGCGCTGGAGCGGGAGCTGGCCCAGGCGCACGAGCAGCGGGAGAACGTCGAGGCCGAGATGCACGCCCAGGTGCAGGCCAAGCTCGAGCGGATCGGCGAGCTGGAGGGCGAGCTCGAGGCGACGCGCACGCACCTCGAGGAGCGGGAGACCGAGCTCTCTGCCCAGGTGAAGAAGCTCAGCGCGAAGCTGGCCGACACGACCGCGGCGCTGGAGTCGGAGCGGAGCGCGAGGACCGAGGTCGAGGGGGAGCGGACGCGGCTCAAGGAATCGCTCACCCGGACCGAGGACGCGCTGGCCACCGCGCAGGAACAGCTCGCCGAGCGGGCGCAGCAGGCGGAGGAGTTCGTTCGGGAGCTCGAGGAGGCAGACGGGCAGCTCCGGGACGCACGGACCCGGGGGACGGAGCTCGAGGGGAAGCTGGCGACGGTGGAGGCGGAGAAGCTCTCGGTGCAGGGCGAGCTGTCGGCGACGCAGCAGCTGCTGGCCGACAGCCAGGCCTCGCTGGACCGGGCCGAGCAGCTGGTGGTGGACACCCGTGGACAGCTCGATGCGAGGACGTCCGAGCTGGCGAAGGAGCGCGCCGGGCACGGGAGCACGCGCGCGGAGCTGGAGTCGACGGCGCAGGCCCGGGCGGCGCTCGATGCGGACCTGGCGCGGACACAGGACGAGCTGGCGGATCATGTCGAGCTGCTCTCGCTCACCAAGCAGGAGCTGGGAACCCGCCTCGGGGAGGTGACCCGTCTGTCGGGGGAGCTGGCGCAGACCGAGGACGCGCGCGCCGACCTCGACGAGAAGCTGCGTGAGGTACAGGAGGCCGCGGCCCGTCAGGAGGAGCTGCTGCGGGGCGACCTGGCCGGGCTGACGACACAGCTGAACGAGGCGAGGGGCCGTCTGGCGGAGTCGACGGCCGAGCGGACCCGCGAGCGTGAGGCGGCGGGGCGCGACGCGCAGACGAAGACCGAGCAGCTGAAGCAGGCCGAGGTGCGCTTCAAGGAGTTCACCGAGGCGGCGGGGCGCCGGCAGACCGAGCTCTCGCAGAAGCTGGCTGCGGCGACGCGCGAGAGCATCACCCTGAAGACGGAGCTCGGCGGGCGGGTGGACCAGCTGTCCGCGCAGCTGGCGCAGACGCAGAACGAGCGGGACAAGGCGCGCACCGAGCTCGGCGCCGAGCTGGAGTCGTTCCGGGCGCGGGCCGGCGAGCTGGAGGCGGAGCTGTCCAGCGAGCGCGCGGAGGGGGCGGGGCGGGAGCAGGCGCTGCTCGAGCGGGCCGAGGCTGCGGAGCGGCTTGCGCAGGAGACGTCCGCGCAGCTCGGCGCCCGGGTGGCAGAGCTCGAGCAGGCGGGGGCATCGGCCGAGGCCGAACGGGACGAGGCGGTGAAGCGGGCGGCGACGCGCGAGGGGGAGGCCCACACTGCGGTGGCCGAGCGCACCCGGATCGAGCGTGAGCTCGGTGGGAGGGTGCAGGCGGCCGAGGCGCGCGCGGCGGATGCGGCGGGACGCCTGGCGGCGGCGGAGAAGGCGCGCAAGGAGATCGAGGCGCGGGCGCTGACCGAGCGCGAGGATCTGGTGGGGAAGCAGCGTGCGGAGCTCGAGCGGCGGGACGCGGCGAAGGCGCAGGAGGTCGCGCGGCTGCAGCAGTCGGTACAGGAGCGTGCGCGGGCGCTGAAGGTGGCCGA
>DASXGF010000163.1:0-2896 GCA_036489275.1 Myxococcaceae bacterium
GGCAGGGGCGGTCTGTCCCGGACTGGCCAAAGGCCGCCTCGGGCCGCCGTCTAGGCACTTGGGACGATTGCCCGTCCGTCCGGACGGTGGGAGCCCTCTGGTCCCGGACACGGCCGCCGACACGGATGACTCGGCGGAGAGGGGAAACCGTCATGAACGAGCGGAACGCCGCGTCGTCCCACCGTACGCGCTGGACGTTGCTCCTGGTGTTGTGCCTGGCAGGAGCCGCGCGGGCGCAGCAGGACTTCGTCGTCCCGCCCACCCTGATCCTCCCGAACTACGACCGGGTGTACCCCGGGCTCAACGAGGCCCTGGAGGGCGGCGCGTTCGTCGCACGGGCGCGGAACGCTCCGGCGCTCTTCTACAACCCCGCCGGGATCGCCCTCACCCCGCGCACGG
The DNA here is from genome assembly GCA_036489275.1 of Myxococcaceae bacterium. Lineage (GTDB taxonomy): Bacteria > Myxococcota > Myxococcia > Myxococcales > Myxococcaceae > RPRB01. Next base: position 400 of record DASXGF010000163.1, read on the forward strand.
TCCTCAATGCCAGCGCCCAGGGCTATCAGCTCATCACCGTGAGCGGGAGCGGCTTTCAGCAGACGTCGGGGGGAGCCTTCGAGACGCTGCCGAGCTTCGTGGGCGTGGTCCTCGGTCAGGAGGTCATCGACTGGGAAACGGTCCGGCTGGGCTTTGCCGTGGTCACCCCGGCTCACTCGGACCTGACCGTCGTCGCCAGCACCGTCCCCGCCGAGGGGCAGCGGGCCTCCTACACGACCCGCTCGAACTTCGACACCCTGACCCCCACGTTCTCGGTGGGCTGGGCCGCAGCGCCGAGCTTCCGCCTCGGGGGCTCGATCGAGTTCCCGTACACCAGCATCTCCAACACCGGGGAGCTGTCGGGTGAGATCACCGACGCGACGACAAGCCGGGCGACCCTGCGCACCTTGGCGACGAGCGGATCGGTGCTGCACGTCCGAGGTGTGCTCGGGGTCCAGTGGGATGTGCTGAGGTGGTTGAAGCTCGGCGTGCTGGTGCGGACGCCTGGGCTGAAGATCAAGTCCAGCGGCGCGTTCCAGTACGAGGCGCTCACCACTACCTCCACAGGAACGCGGCAGGTCTTCTTCCAGGACACGAGCCCCGACTTTCAGTACAAGCTGCCGCTCGAGGCGGGGCTGGGAGCAGCACTCGAGTTCGGGCCGGTCGGGTTCGAGATCGATGTCCGGTGGCACGACGGCACCGACACCTACGCCCTCTACAACTCCACCAAGACGCTTCGGGTGGTGGACACCAGCACCGGGAGCCCGGTGGTCAGCGAGCTCGCCTTCCCCGGCGTGTCGTACCACGCGCGGCAGGTCTGGAACGGGAGCGTCGGAGGGCACGTCGCGCTTTCCGAGAACTTCACCATCAGTGCCGGGGCCTACCTCGACTACTCCCCCGTCGATCCCGCGACCCGGGTGTTCCGACGGGTCGACATGATCGGCTTCCGCGCCGGCGTGTCGTTCCAGATCGGCAAGCTGACGGCGGCAGTCGGTGCTGGCTGGGAGCACGGGACGGGGAGCGACAACCTCGTGCCGCCCGTGGGTCTTCCCATCCCCTCGCAGGCGTCCGATCTCAGCCTCAACACCTTCACCCTGCTCTTCTCGGTGTCGTTCAAGTTCTAGCGCTCAGAACGAGAACGTCACCCGCGCTCCGAACAGCGCGCCGTTGTGCAGGTACCCTGCCTCGACGCCGACCAGGATGGGGCCGAGGTCCAGCCCCACGCCGCCGGTGGCGTGGAAGCGGACCACCGGGTCGCGGGAGAAGAGGAACCACGCTCCGGCCTGTCCCTCGATGTAGAACGTGCCGAGCCCGAAGCGGGCCACCAGGTCCGCCGGCACGCCGACCGAGTTCGGAGCGGTCACGTAGGCGAAGCCCACCCGCGGCCCAAGCTTGAAGCCGGGGAGATCCCACAGCTTTCCGAGAGTGACGGAGAACGCCGCGGAGTTCTCCGTCCAGTAGGCCGCTCCCCCCGAGACCTCGAAGGCCGCGGCGGGGACTGGATGAAGCACGACGAGAGCGGCGGCGAGCGCGAGGGCCCAGCGAGTGCGACGGGTCATGGTCGGATGCGGCCTCCCGCGCCCGAGCCTACTTGGCCTTCATCTTCGCCCGGTACTCGGACTTGATCTTGTCCCACTCCGTCTGCTGGGCAGGAGTCAGAACGTCGCGCATCTTCGCCCGGTACTCCTTGTCGAGCGCGTCCGCCTTGGTCCACTTCTCCTCGAGCATCCCCTTGAGCTTGTCCTTCTGATCCGGGCTGAGCTTGAGGCGGGCGTCGATCTTCTTGAGCTCGGCGTTCACCCGGGCAGCCATGTCCGCCATCTCGTCGGCGTGAGCGACCGATGTCGACAGTGCGACGGCACAAACGATCCAGCGCGCAGCGCTTCGCATGGTGGTCCCCTCCATCCTCCACTCTAGCCATCCGCGCCGCTTGCCGAGGTCGCGGCTGTCGCCGGGGATCAGGTCCGGGCCATCTTCGGCACGGGGGTGAACACTTGAACGGCCTCCCCGGCCCTGGCGAGCGCTTCGAGACTGGTCGAGGAGAGCGCGCCGAAGGCCTGGAAGTCGTGCACCTGGTCGTCGAAGGCGTCCAGCGTCGCGCCAACGCCCGCGGCGCGCGCCCGGGCGACGAGGGCCGCGGCGTCGTCGCGAAGGAGCTCGACCCCGCCCGTTTGTAGGTATAGCGGCGGAAGCCCGCGGAGATCGGCGTTCAGCGGCGAGAGTGACGGATCGCCGGGATCGCGTCCTTTCGCGTACCCGGCCGCCTCGTCGAGGAGCAGCTCCCGGTCCAGCACGTCCACGCCGGCGTTGGTGGTGAAGGAGGCCGCGGTGCAGCGGAGGTCGAGCCAGGGCGAGAAGAGCACGGCGCCGGCCGGGAGCGCCTCGCCCCGGTCGCGGAGGTCCAGCATCAGGCTCAGCGCGAGGTTCCCACCCGCCGAGTCGCCAGCGAGGACGACCTGCCTCGCCCCGTGCTCCTCCAGCACTGCGCGCCACACCG
>DASXGF010000211.1:0-4816 GCA_036489275.1 Myxococcaceae bacterium
GGCGCCCGACCCCGATCCCAGGTCCAACGACCGCACGCGCGTCAGCCCGGCGCGGCGCGGCACCTCACCGCCTGCAGTGGATCTCACGAACTCGGTGTCCGTCCTCGAGCACACAAGCGGGCGCTGCATGGGACGCAAAGCGTCGAGAGGCGTCGAGAGGTGTCAGACACCTCGTTTCACTGGTCTTTCTTGTCTTGCTCGTTCATTGAAGGTGTCAGGCACCTTCTATTGCCTTCAATGGGCTCAGCGGCGGACGCCGACCGTGACGAAGGCGTGGAGGTCGAGGGTGACCGGACCGCGCCCGAGGCTGTTCCCGAGGAGGGCGCCCACCCGCTCTGCGATCGGCCCCCAGGCCTGCGCGCCGTGGTGATTCCGCATCAGGACGACGGGCGGCATCGACCGCTGCATGGAGTCCCACAGCGCGTCCGTGGACGCGAACTCGACCAGCGTCGACACCGGGTGAACCTGCACCTCGGCGAAGAACGGCTCCATCTCCGCGCGCCAGGCCTCCTCGGTGCCCAGCGGAAGCGGCTGGGCCGGTGGCGCGGCGCTCTCCGGGAGGGACTGCTGGACCGCCGTGAACAGCGCCGTGATCACCCGGGAACGCTCCGCCGGCTGCCAGCTGGAAACGACGGCCCGCCCTCCGGGGCGGAGGATGCGTCGAAGCTCGGCGAAGCCTCGTGCGCGGTCGGGAAAGAACATGAGGCCGAAGAGCGAGAAGGCCGCGTCGTGTCCCTGGTCCGGATGGGGAAGCGCTTGTCCATCGCCGACACGGGCGTGGACTCCTCGCAGGCCCTCCGCCTCCGTCCGGCGCTCGAGGAGGGCGATCATCTCCGGCGAGAAGTCGATCGCGTCCACCACGAGCCCGGCCCTGGCCGCGAGAAGGGCGAGCGTCCCCGGACCGCTGGCGACGTCCGCGACCCGCCCTCCGGAGGGGGCACCCGCGAGTCGCAGGGCCTCCTCGGCGAAGGGCCGGAAGGTGGGAAGGACCTCGGCCTCGTACGCGGAAGCGAGCTGGCTCCAGGGCGCGGGGGTGGCGAGCGGGGACGTCGTCATCGGGCACCTCGGCCTCGAGAGGACCACATTCCGAGGTGCGCCGCTTGCCCCGCGCTCAGAGCTGCTTCGTGGGTGGTGACGACTGCTTCGCCGGCTGCGGAGACGTGGCCGGCTGCTCGCCCTGACCCTGCGGGAGGAGCCCGTGCTTCTTGAGCGCCGCCGGCATCCGTTGCGGGATGATGTCGCTGACCCGCTTTCCGACCTCGCCCATGATCGTCGGGAGCCGCGTCGCGAGCTTCTGGCCCAGCGTCGTCCGGTAGAAGGCGATGAGCTCCTTGAGCTCCGACGCGGTGAAGTTCCGGGCGTAGACGTCCGCCGCCCAGCTCGACTGCTCCTCGTAGGGCACGACCTCCAGGAGCACCGCTTCGAAGCGCTGCCGGAAGTCCGGCGGCAACGTGGTTCCGGTGGCCCGCGCCTGCGCCTCCAGCGACGGGACCATCTGGGCCGTCATCTGCTGCACGCCGGACCGGTAGGACGGCTCGGGGGTCACCAGCTGGACCAGCTCCATCGCCAGCGCGCGGTGTGACGCATCGGGCCGGGGCGGATCCGCCGCGAGGACGGCGGCCACGACGAGAACGGAGAGCATGCCGGGAGCAGACCACGAACGCGGCGCCACCGGCGAGCCGCCGGTCCCGAGGCCCGGGTCCACTCGGCCGGACGTCGGCTCACCCTCAGCCGCGCTGACCCGCGGCCGGAGCATCGGGTCGGAGGTAGGTGAGCACGTGGTGCGTCAGGAGATTCCCCCGCGCATCGGTGACCGACGCCTCGCCGTAGAGGATGCGGCGGCCGACCCGGAGGATGCGGGCCTCGGAGCGAAGGTCTCCCAGCGTCGCCGGGCGAAGGAACGAGGAGCTCATCTGCAGGGTGACCGCGGACGGGTCCTCTCCCATGACCGTCATCCCGGCGATCCAGAAGGCCACGTCGGCGAGGGTCATCGCGCAGCCTCCCTGGAGCACGCCACCCGGGCGCTCGAACCCGGGCTGGAACGGGAGCAGGAGGCGGGCGGTGCAGGACCCCACCTCCTCCACCCGGTATCCCCACCAGCGCCCGAAGGGACTCCCGTCGAGGATTCGCTGGGCGGCCTCGACGGTGATCCTCACCTCTCCGGGCACGGGGGACATGTCTACTTCGCAGGCTGGGCGGGCGCGGCGGCCGGTGCAGCGGCCGGAGGCGGAGGCGCAGCGTTCCCGCTCCACATGTCCCGGTAGTACTCCCAGACCTTGCCGTTCTTCTTCCAGAGCACCATGCCCTTGCCCTCGGGGCCCTTGCCCGTGGCGTCCTCGAGCTTCCAGCTGCTGACCTCGAGAGCGAAGTTGCCCATCGGGTACACCTCGCGGCTGGTGAAGGTGATCTTCTTGAACGCGCCCACCAGTCCCTCGAACTCCTTCTGGATCGCCTCCCGACCCTTCCTCGGAGGGGAGTTGGGCGGGAGAATCTCCGCGTCCTGGGCGTAGAGCTTCGCGATGGCAGCCGCATCCCCTCTGGACACGGCCTCGGCGAACTTCTTGTTCCCCGCCTCGATGCCTGCCTTGGCGCCACCGTCACCCGCCCAGGCTGCGAGCGGAATGGCGCACACCAGTATCAGCACGGTCCGGCGCATGGTCCCTCCTCGGTTGGACGGCCTCGCCAGTCAACCACGCTTGCAGAAGGTGGGGTGGAGACAGTAGCGGTTGCCGCGAGATGCCCCGCCGCCTTCCCCTGTTCGCCACCGCCGCCCGCGGTACCGAGGATCTCCTGGCCGAGGAGCTGACCGAGCTCGGCGCGGTCCGTGCGCGCGCGGACCGGGGCGGCGTCCGATTCCAGGCCAACCTGAACGAGGCCCTCCGCGTCGCGCTGTGGTCGCGCATCGCCATGCGGCTGCTCTGGCCGCTGGCCGAGACCGAGGCCCGGGGTGCCGAGGGCCTCTACGACGCGGCGCACGAGGTTCCCTGGGAGGAGCACCTGGACCCCGCGGCGACGTTCGCCGTCGAGGCGAGCCTGCGCGACTCCGAGCACACCCACTCCGGCTTCGTGGCGCTGAAGATCAAGGACGCCCTCGTGGACCGGCTCCGCGAGCGCCGGGGCGGCCGCCCGGACGTGCAGACGAGAAATCCGGACGTGCGCGTCGTCGCCCACCTCGCCGGCACCCGCCTCTCGCTGTCGCTCGACGTCGCCGGCGAGCCCCTGAACCGGCGCGGCTACCGCGTCCGACCCACGGTGGCGCCGCTCAAGGAGACCCTCGCCGCGGCCATCCTCCGCGCGGTGGGCTATTCCGGAGAGGAGCCGCTGCTGGACCCCATGTGCGGCTCGGGCACCTTCCTCACCGAGGCCGGGCTCCTCGCCGTGCGTCGCGCGCCGGGCGTCCACCGCGCCTTCGGCATCGAGCGCTGGCCGACGCTCGGCGACGAGGCGCGCTCCATCCTCGACCGGCTCCGGGCCGAGGCACGGGCGAACGAGCGCCGCGCGCCCTTCCCCATCCGCGGCTTCGACCGCAACCCCGAGGCCGTGGAGGCGGCCCGGGCCAACGTCCGCGCGGCACGGCTCGAGCGCGAGGTCGTCGTCGCCGAGGCGGATGCCACCCGCCCGCTCCCGCTCCAGGACCTGGACCACGGCCTGCTGGTCACCAACCCGCCCTACGGCGACCGCCTCGGACAGGGCGGGCAGAAGGGGATGAAGACCTTCTACTTCCACCTCGGCGAGCGGCTGGGCGCCCTCGACGGCTTCCGGCTGGCGATCCTCTCCGGGAACCCCGCCTTCGAGGCGGCCTTCCACCACCGTCCAGCGCGGCGCCGCCCGCTGTGGAACGGGCCCATCGAGTGCACGCTGCTCGAGTACCCGGCGCGGTCTCCCGGCTCACACGCGCGGCTCGCCACGGCGAAGGAGCCGGCCGATGTTCCCCCGGTGCGTCCAGAGCATCGCCGCGAAGAGCACCGAGGCCAGCGCCGCGGCGGCGGCCGGGGTGCCCGGCACGAGCCAGGCCACCGAGACGGCGACGACTCCGGCGAGCAGTGAGCCCACCGAGCTGATGCGCAGCGCGGCGAGCACCACCGCGTAGGTCAGCGCCCCGGCCAGCGCCGCCCGCGGGGCGAGCACCGCCAGCACTCCGAGCGCGGTGGCCACTCCCTTCCCGCCGCGGAAGCCGAGCCACGGCGGGGCCACGTGACCGGCGAAGGCCGCCAGGCCCACCAGGGCGGGCACCACCGGCGTCGGCTCCACTGCGCGGGCGAGGAGCACTGGAAGCGCGCCCTTCAGCGCGTCGAGGACGAGCACCGCGACGCCGAGACCCTTGCCGGCGACCCGGGCCACGTTGGTGGCGCCGATGTTTCCGCTCCCCTGCCCCCGGACGTCGACCCCGCGGGCGGCCCGCACCACCAGGAGCCCGAAGGGGATGCTTCCCGACAGGTACCCGAGGAGCACCAGGCCCGCCGCGATCATCGCCAGCCGATGCGGGTCTGGACGATGACGAAGGCGTAGTTCGCCACGACCGCCGCCACAACCGCGACCCGGGAGGCCCTGGCTTCGGTGGGACTCAGCCGGGGCACGGGAAGCGACAGCCGGAACGCCCACTGCACCAGCCCCAGCAGGGCCGCGCCGGCCATCAAGCAGCCCACCAGCGCGCCCAGGGGATTGGACTCGAAGGCGAACCCCAGGCGGAGGTGCGCGAGCCCATCCGCGGCGCGGGTCAGGCCGCATCCCGGGCAAGGCCAGCCGGTGTGCTCGCGGAGGACGCAGTGCCAGAACGGCAGGCGCGCCACCGGCACGAACCGGGCGACGAGCAGCC
>DASXGF010000300.1:0-1858 GCA_036489275.1 Myxococcaceae bacterium
CGTTCCCCGACGAGCGGTTCAAGGGGACCATCCGGCAGATCCGCAACTCTCCGCAGACGCAGCAGAACGTGGTCACCTACGACGCGGTCATCGACGTGAAGAACCCGGACCTCAAGCTCCGCCCGGGCATGACCGCCAACACGACGGTGGTCTACGCCGATCGGCAGGACGTGCTGAAGGTCCCGAACGCCGCGCTCCGCTTCCGACCGACGCCGGAGATGCTCGCTGCTCTCGGACGCGCCAGCGCCGGACCGGGCCGGGTCGCGGGGCGTGACGGAGCGGGCGGCGCGGGCGGCGCGGGCGCTGGCGGCGCGGCCGGGCGCGGCGGAGCGACGGGGAACGGACCCGGGCGCAGCCTCTGGGTCGTCCGCGACGGCCGGCCCACGCCGGCGCAGGTGACGATCGGCGTGTCCGACGGCACGTTCACCGAGATCGTCTCGGGCCCGGTGCAGGCCGGCGACGCGGTGCTGACCGGCGTCGAGACCGCGCCGGCGGGTGGTGCGCGGCCGGCGAGCCCTGCGGGGCCCGGAGCAGCCGGAGGTCCGGGGCGCCGGCCGTTCTAGTCATGCCGCCGCCGCTCATCTCGGTGCAGGACGTCACCAAGGTCTTCCAGATGGGTGACGTCGAGGTCCGGGCGCTCCGGGGCGTCAGCCTGGACATCCAGGCCGGGGAGTTCGTCGCCGTCCGGGGCCCCTCGGGCAGCGGCAAGTCCACCCTGATGAACATCGTGGGGTGTCTCGACCGGCCGACCACCGGGCGGTACCTGCTCGACGGCAAGGATGTCGCCCCGCTCGACCGGGACGCGCTGGCCCGGATCCGGAACCAGCGGCTGGGGTTCGTCTTCCAGAGCTTCAACCTGCTCCCGCGCACGAGCGCGCTGGAGAACGTGGAGCTGCCGCTGCTCTACGGGGGGGTGCCGCGGGTGGAGCGTCACCGGCGAGCGGCGCGCGCGCTGGAGCGGGTGGGGCTGGGAGACCGGAAGGACCACACCCCGAATCGCCTGTCCGGTGGACAGCAGCAGCGCGTGGCGATCGCCCGGGCGCTGGTCACCGAGCCCAAGATCATCCTGGCCGACGAGCCCACCGGGAACCTCGACTCCCGCACCAGCGTCGAGGTGATGGAGCTGTTCCAGGAGCTCGGGAAGTCGGGCATCACCATCGTGCTGGTGACCCACGAGCCGGACATCGCCACCTTCGTCGGCCGGCAGATCGTGGTGCGCGACGGCCACATCGCCAGCGACCGCCGGCAGACCCCGGTGAAGGCCGACCCCTCGACGATCCCCGCAGAGGACGTGGCATGAACGGCCTCGAGACGCTGCGGGTGGCGATCCGGGCGCTGCTCCGGAACAAGCTGCGCTCCTTCCTCACCACCCTGGGGATGATCTTCGGCGTGGGAGCGGTGGTGGCCACGGTGGCCATCGGGGAGGGCGCCCGGGCCACGGTGGAGGAGGCCTTCGCCTCGATGGGCACCAACCTCCTGGTGGTGCTCCCCGGATCCGCCAACACCGGGGGGGCACGCGGCGGCTTCGGCTCGCAGCCCACGCTCACCTGGGACGACCTCAAGGCGATCCGCGCCGAGGTGCCCACCGCCCGCTACGCGGTGCCCTATCTCCGGAGCAGCTCCCAGGTCCTCAGCGAGGAGCAGAACTGGACCACCCAGGTCGCCGGGACCGAGCCGGACTACTTCGAGATCCGCAGCTGGCCCATGGCGCTCGGCACCCGCTTCACCGACTCCGACGTGGACACCGGCACGAAGGTGGTGGTGCTCGGGGGAACGGTCGCCGAGAAGCTCTTCGGCGTGGGCTCCAACCCGGTGGGGCAGACGGTCCGCATCCGGAACATCCCCTTCCAGGTGGTGG
>DASXGF010000313.1:0-4627 GCA_036489275.1 Myxococcaceae bacterium
GCGATCACCTCCCCCGGGGAGAGCAGCGCCTGGGCGATGAGGTATAGCGCCTGCTGGCTCCCCCGGGTGATCACGATGTCGTCGCGTGAGGTCGGGATTCCTCGCGCGTGGGAGAGCATCGTCGCGAGCCCCTGCCTCAGCATCGGATGCCCGCGCGGGTCCCCGTAGCCGAGCAGCTTGCGTCCGTGACGGAAGATCGCGCGCCGGAACGCCTGCGAGAGCGCCTCCGCTGGAAGCAGCCGCACATCGGGGATCGCCCGCACCAGCGACAGCGGCCCTCCCGGATCCGGCGGAGTCATCGGCAGGGGCCGGATCGGCGACGCCACCTCGTACGTCGGAGGCGTCTCCCGTGCGCCCGCGCCTGGGCTCGCCGACAGCGGAAGCACGGTCGGCATCGCGACGAACGTTCCGCCTCCCCTTCGCGTCGAGGCGAGTCCCTGCGCCACCAGCTCCTGGTATCCGGCGATGACCGTGTTCCGATGGATGCGGAGCTGCTGGGAGAGCACGCGCGTTCCGGGCAGCGGATCTCCGGGCTTGAGGCGGCCCTTCCGGATGTCCTCCGCGATGGCGTTCGAGAGCTGCAGGTAGAGCGGCCGCCGGTCGGCGGGATCGAGCGCCGCGGTCAGCAGTCCCCACTTCCGCATGCGCGGGAGCGTACCGGTCCAATCGCCACCTCGAAAGCGGATCGTCCCGGCCTCGAGGCGCCGATGTCTAACGATCGGACACGTTCCTCGGAGGTCACATGCGTCACCTGTCGATGTGCTTGCTGCTGGCCTGCATCGCGTGCGGAGGGGAGGCACCGGCGCCGGCGAGCGACTCGGAAGCAGATCTCAAGGCCGAGAAGTCCAACCCCAACCCGATGCTCTTCCCGAAGGGCTCCAGGCCACATGGCCGCAGCCTCGAACGCTGGAGCGAGCTGCTCTGGGCGTGGATCTACTCGGCGCCGATCGACCACATCCCGCTGCTCGATCCGACCGGGGGCGACTGCGCCGTGAACCAGAACGGGCCGGTGTGGTTCCTCGCGGCGGTGCCCGGGAGCTCGCTCGGCACCGACGTGACGCGCACCTGCACCATCCCCAGGAACAAGGCGCTGATGGTCCAGATGGCGTCGGCGCTGAACGACTATCCCTGCCCGGACCCGACCTTCCAGCCGGCGCCAGGCCAGTCGCTGTACGACTTCCTCATCTCACCGATCAAGCCTCTCTTCGACGGGGAGACCGGGTTCTCGGTGACGCTGGACGGCGTCTCGATCGTCGATCCGCTGGGCTACCGCCTCACCTCGGACGACGTGTTCCACTTCAAGGGGAACGCGACGCTGAACCCGAACTTCGATCCCTGCATCACCGGCAAGCGCCAGGAGGGGGTGAGCGACGGCTATTACCTCATGTTCAAGCCGCTCTCGGCGGGCGAGCACGTGATCGTCATCGACGGTCACGACATGCACGGCGTGCCCGTCCGTCTCACCCACCGCCTCACGGTCCAGTGAGTCGTCAGGGCCGGACGACGATCCGCTCCTCGACCACGCCCGGGCACCGCCAGTGCGCCGGGTGCCAGGCCCCCTGCGGACCGTAGTGGCCTTCCACCCACACGCCGCCGGGGCACGCCGCCGGTGCACGGACCACCTCTCGTTCGTGCACCACACATCCGGAGGCGGTGAGCGCCATCAGGGCGAGAACCATCGCAACCCTTCGTGGAGTCATCCCTCGACCAACACCGCGTCGCCGCGAAAGTCTCAGCCGCGAGATTCTTCGGCTTTTCGGGCCGCCGCGGCGTTGTGCCGCCGGGGACGCGCCAGCCAGGCCACCAGCAACACGAGCGGCGAGAGCGAGGTCCCTCCCGTGGTGGTGCATCCGCCCGAGGATGCTCCCCCTCCGCTGGTCCCGCCGTCGGTGGGCGTGCCGCCGTCCGTGGGAGTCCCAGCCCCGGTTCCCTTCAGGACGACGTTCTGTCCTCCCGGTGCTCCGTCGGCGTTGAGCGACCACTGGTCCGTCTGGTCTCCGACGGAGGAGGGGGCGAAGGTGACGTTCACCGCCATCGACTCGCCGGGAGCCAGGCTCGTGCCCTCCGGGAGTGGAGTCCCGCTGAACCCCACCCCGGCGGCGGGAGGCTTGGAGCGGGTGATGGTCAGGCGCTGTCCACCGGCGTTGGAGAGGGTGAAGCTCTGGGTCTGGCTGCCTCCGATCTGCACGACCCCGAAGTCGAGCTCGAGTGGATTGACGACGAGCTGTCCGGGCGACACGCCCGAGCCGGAGAGCGGCACCACGACTGCTCCGCCGCTCGAGGAGAGGGTGAGGCTGTCCTGAGCGTTTCCTCCCGCGGTGGGAGCAAAGGTCACCGTGATCGTCACCGACTGACCTGGGGCGAGGGAGAAGCCGGAACCTGGGCCGCCGGTCACCGAGAACGGTGGACCTCCGACGCTCGCCCCGCCGATCGGGGAAGCGGTGTCCCCCACGTTGCTGAAGGTGACGGCGTGGATGCTCACCTCCCCGAGCGCGGTCGGTTCGAACGTCACCGAGGCCGGCGACGCCTCCACGTGTGGTCCGGAGACCTGCCCCGTCCCGCTGAGCCCGAGCGCGTAGACGCCACCGGCGGTGGCGACGAGCGCCCCGGTTCGCAACCCGGTGCTCGTGGGCTGGAAGGTCACGGTTCCGGACAGCGTCCCTCCCGGGGCGAGCGACGCCGGTAGCGGCGGGGTCACGTTGCTGGCCGTGAAGTCGCCGCTCGTCGAGGTGAGCGCGGTCACCGTCACTCCCTGAGCGGCGGTGAGCTGGAAGGGCGCGCTGGCACCACTTCCGACGGTCACGGGGCCGAAGGTCACCGCGGGACCCGAGAGGCCGACGGCGGTGGTGTTTCCGAAGCCGAGGACATGGCCGTCCCGGTTGCCGACGTAGATCCGCCCGTCGCCGACGCCGGGAGGATTGAACTTGGAGGCCGTGCCCACGGGCAGTCTGAGCCGCACAGGGAGCGTGCCGTCGACCGGGAGCGTGTCGTAGGCGCGGAGCTCGGCCCCGACGCCCGTGCCGTCGGGAGACCAGATGATCCACACCAGCGCCGTTCCGGGCGACGTTCCGTCGGAGGTGACGATGGGTGGGCTGGTTCCGAAGCCGAATTCACCATCCGCCGCCGCCTGGAGCGCGAGGGCCGGACTTCCGGTGCCGCTGGCGCCGACGTTGAAGATCTCGAGCTGACCGGTCGTTCCGCTGGCCGAGTTGCCGGGCGATGCGGTCGGGAGATAGGTCCACCCGCCTTCCCCGGGCCACACGGCGGCACGAGACCAGACGCCGCCGATCGGGCCGATTCTCTGGACGGCCTGATCCGATCCTCCCGGCCCCTGCTGGAAGCCTCCCAAGTTGTCGCGGTCGAGCACGAAGACGTAGCCCTGCTTCCCGACCCCGATGCCCACGTGGGGAACGCTCGCGGTCCCGAGAGCGTCGGGAAACCCCACCGGGCCTCCAGATCCAAAATCGGCGTCACCCGCATTCAGGATGGCTGCGTTCGCGGGGCTAAAGAAGTCGGTGGCGAGGAGGGTGTTGTCGGCCTGAATGGTGAGACGAACCCAGGACTCGCCGAGAACATTGGGCGGCGTGTTGCCCGGACTGGGAGCTGGAGGGCTCTCTCCGTTTCCGGTCGAGACGATGAACGTGTTGGGCCCGTCGCTCAGCGGCGCTCCGCCGGCCTGCCAGATGCCCGCGCCGTCGTTGAAGCGGTCTTCGGTGGACCACCGTGCCTCGATCTGCCCGGAGGTGCTGACTCCGATGATCCAGCCCTTGTACGGAGTGATGCCGCAGTGGCTCCCGAAGCCCGCGTACACGCTTCCGCCGAGCATGACGAGCCCGGTGCGCTGCAGCTGGTGGGTGGGATCGAAGTTGACATCGGTCTGGTTGTCGGCCGGGCCCTGGATCGCGACCGGGAAGCCGGGCTGCTCCGCCAGAGACGGGAGCGCGAGCGCGTGAAACCACAGCGCCGCGGGGCCCGAGGTGCCGGAAGCGTAGGTCTTGGTCGTCAGGTACGCGGTGCCGCTCGCAGGGTCGATCACCGGGGTTCCGGTGATGCCAACGTTCGGGACCAGGTCGCCGCAACCGAGGTCCGCGGCGTGCCAGGGAGACTCGAGCGTGCGGTCGTTGAGCGTCGCGCCCGTGGCAGGATCGAGGACGTAGACGTGGCTGTTCTCGGTCGCGATTAGCAGTCCGCCGGGGAACAGCAGCGGCTGCGCGTAGATCTGTCCGTCGAGCGCGACGTCGAAGAGCTGCTGGAACGCCGGACCGCTGACCTCGGCGGGATGGAGCGCCGGCTGGTTCGGATACCACCCGGTCCGCAGATCGTCGGCGCTGGAGCCAATTCCGAGAGCGGCGGAGCGCTGCTCGACGGTGCGCGGACCGAGCCAGGACGGCATTCCTCCGCCCGGCACTGCCGAACCACAGGCGCACGCGAGCACGAGCGCGGACCAGCCGATGCGACGCGACATGCGGGACAGCCCCTCCGCTTGATGTTGGGAGGGGAAACACTGGCCTGTGACTCAGGGAGGGGTCGGACGACGAGCCCTGTCCATCGGAGGACAGGCCGAGGCTTCGACGTCCGCGAACGCCTGGCGTCGAGGAACAGTTATGTCCGCTTCAGCACAGCGCCG
>DASXGF010000355.1:0-2183 GCA_036489275.1 Myxococcaceae bacterium
CCTTGAGGGCGGCCTGCGCCTTCACCTGGTCGTTCCAGAAGTCGGGCTGTCCGGCGTCGCGATCGATCAGCGCGATCCGCGACCGCTTGCGGTCCAGGTCAAAGATGCCCCCTGAGCGCGTCGAGGCGCGCCTGCAGGGAGCTGATTCGTTCCTTGGGATCGATGGGCATTTCAGGTGGTTCCGTGGGGCCGGGTTCGACGGAGGCGCAGGCGGACCAGAGCCACCAGCCCCGCGAGCGCGGCGAAGAGCGCGGCAAGGTACGCGGGAACGTCGCCGATGACAACGTACGGGGTGGCTCCCTCCATCAGAGGCAGTGCCGCCATCCGCCACTCGGGCCCGGTCAGCTCCGCGGCGGAGACCGCCAGCCGGTCGCTGGGGACGATGCCGACGTCGGTGGCGTCGAACACCCGGCCCACCGGATCGATGAACGCGCTGACCCCGGTGTTGGCCGCGCGCGCCACCGGTCGACCGGTCTCCACCGCGCGAGTGGCGACCATGTGCAGGAACTGGAACGGCGCCGAGCTGAAGCCGTACCAGGCATCGTTGGTCATGTTGACCAGCACCTCCGCTCCGTTGCGGGCGTAGGTCCGGGAGATCTCCGGGAAGATGGCGTCGAAGCAGATCTCGATGCCCAGCCGCACCGGGGGCCCGTCGGGCCGGCGGAGCAGCGCGGGGCCGAGGTCGTTGCCCGGGACGAAGCTCGCGCCGACGATGTTGCCGATGCCGAGCACGTCGTCCAGGTGCCAGGGGACGTACTCCCCGAACGGGACGAGGTGGTTCTTCACGTAGTGGTGGGTGACGTTCAGCTGGGAATCGAGGAGGAAGGCGGCGTTCTCGTTGCCCTTGCGGAGGTTCCGCGGGTCGAACACGTCGACCCCGACCAGGATCCCGGCGCGGTAGCCGCTCGGGCGCAGGCCGGCGTCGGTGAGGCGGGTCACCCCGCTGGGAAAGGCGAGCGGGTAGCTCCCCTCCGGCCAGATGACGAGGTCGGCCCCGGCCTGGTCGGCAGCCGCGGTCGGCGGCAGGTAGCGACCGAGGATGGTCGCGGCGCGCGAGGGCCCCCCGCGGGACATCTTCAGCTTCTGGTCGATGTTCCCTTGCACCACCGCGGTCTTCACCCGCGGCGCGGCCGCGGCGGCCCGGTCCATCGCCCGGACGTGGAACGCGCCGTAGACGTGTCCGAGCACCAGCACGGCCGCGCCCACGGTGAGGAGAACCCGGGGCATGGGACGCTCGCGGAGCCGCCACCAGCGCCAGCCCTCATAGAGGGCGCCGTTCACCACCGCGACCGCCAGGGCGATGGCGTAGACGCCGCCGAGGCTGGCCACCTGGTGGAACCAGAGGTTCCGGGTCTGGGTGTAGCCGAGGTTGGCCCAGGGGAAGCCGGAGCAGAAGTAGTTCCGCATCAGCTCGGTGGCCATCCACACCGGTCCCACCGTCCAGCCCATGCTCCAGCCCAGGCCGCGCTCGATGAGCCGGAGCAGGCCGGTGGCGATGGCCCAGTGGAAGGCGCACCAGGCCACCAGGAGCTCGAGGGCGGGGATGCTGAGCCAGTTCGGCATCCCGCCGAACGTCACCATCGCCACGTTCACCCACCAGAAGGCGCCGGTGAAGAACGCCATCCCCGCGAGCATCCCGGCGCCGAAGGCCCGCCAGGGCGAGAGCCGCCGGATGGCGAGCAGCATCGGGACGAGGCAGACGAAGGCCAGCGGCTCGAGGATGCCCGAGGCGAACAGCTCCCGCCGGGGCCCGACCGGGAAGGCGATGGGGAAGGCGGCGGCCCCCAGCAGCCCGGTCAGGAGCAGCGCCCCGAGGCGCCAGGGCACGAGGACCCGCTCGCGGCCGGCGGGGACGGCGGTCAGGGCGTGCGGAGTGCCCGAGGAGGGAGGGAGGGCGACGGCGGACATCTGGCTGCGGTGCTCCTACCAGAACCCGCGACGGGTCGGGTGTCGTCCCGGGTGGAGCGTCGTTCACCGAGGGGGCACCATCCCGGGGCGGCCGAGGAGCCGTGCCTCCAGAAAGGCCATCCGCTCGGCGTCTGCCCGGCGGTGGTGGTCGTGGCCGAGGAGGTGGAGGAGCCCGTGGGCCAGGTAGAGGTCCAGCTCGTCGGCCAGGGAGCGCCGGTGGGCCCGGGCCTGCCGCCGGGCGGTGTCGAGGGAGAGGATGATGTCGCCGAGGTGGA
>DASXGF010000420.1:0-1847 GCA_036489275.1 Myxococcaceae bacterium
CTTCCTGGTCGCCATCCAGGTCGAGGCGCTGGACCGGACCCGCCTGCTCTCCGACGTGACCAGGGTGCTGTCCGATCAGCACGTGAACATCCTGTCCGCTACCGTGACCACCAGCCGGGACCGGGTCGCCTTCAGCCGGTTCACGTTCGAGATGGGTGACCCCAAGCACCTCGGTCACGTGCTGCGCGCCGTCCGCGCCATCGACGGCGTCTACGACGTCTACCGCGTAACGAGCTAACCAAGGGGGGTCTGGGGGGATGGGTCCCCCCAGTCGCGGGGGGTTCCGGGGGTCGTCCCCCCGGGCTACTGAGAGAACTCGGCCAGCGTGTGCTCGGCTTCGGTGAGCCAGGCGCGGCGCGCGGTCAGCGCTTCCTCGGCGGTGTGCTCGGCCCTGGCGTCGCCGCGTTCACGCGCCCGGGCCAGCTGCTGCTCGAGCTGGGCGATAGTCGAGCGCAGCTGGGCCACCGTGCCCTCGGCCCGGGCCAGCGCTTCAGGGTTCGAGCGTCGCCACTGGGTTTCCTCCGCCTTGCGCAGCGCGTCCTCGACCCGCCGCAGCCCGGATTCCAGGTGCTCGCGGGCGTCTCTGGGTACCGCCCCGATCTGCTCCAATTTCTCCTGGATACCGCGCAGCGCGGACCTCGCCGCGCGGATGTCGGTCACCGGGAGCAGGGCCTGGGCCTGGCTAAGGAGCTGCTCCTTAGCCACGGCGTGCTCGCGCAACGCGGCGTCCTTGGCCGAGAACACCTCGGCGCGGGCGGTGAAGAACTTGTCCTGGGCCGTCCGGAACCGCTTCCACAACTCGGCCTCGGAGTCCCGGTCTGCCCGCCCGGCTTCCTTCCATTGCCGCATCAGCTCGCGGAAGGCGCTGGCCGTCGGACCCCACTCGGTAGATCCGGACAGCTCCTCGGCGTCGGCGCACAGCTTCTCCTTGCGCGCCCTGACGTCCTCGCGTTCGGCCTCGAGGTTGGCGAAGTACGCCTTGCGCCGCTTGGTGAAGGCGTTGCGCGCCGCGGACAGCCGCTTCCACAGCACCGCCTCGGCGGCCCGCTCGGCGTGTGGCGCCGCCTTCCACTCTTCCAGCAGCTCGCGCATCCGCTCGCCGCTGCTCTTCCAGTGGGTCGCCTCGGCGGCGATCTGCTCGGCCTCGGCGACGATCCGCTCCTTGGTCTCCCTGGCCGCCACGCGCGCCTGTTCCCGGGCCGCCTTGGCCTCCTCGCGGCGGTGGCCGACGTCCTCGGTCAGCCGCTCCAGGCGGCCCCGGAGCCCGTCGAGGTCCCCCAGCGCGTTGGCGTCCGCAATGTGCTGGAGCAGTCGCTGGACACTGGCCGAGGCCTGGGCGGGAGCCATGTCGGTCGTCGCGATCCGCTGCTCGAGCAGGACGACCTCGGTCTCGAGCGCCTCGTACTTCCGCGTGTAGAAGGCGATTGCCTCCTCCGGACTCCCCGCCTGCCACGAGCCGATCACCCGCTCGCCGTCGGCGGTACGGACATAGACCGTCCCGTCGGCGTCTACCCGGCCCCACGGATGGTAGGCGGTGGTCACGGCGAACCTCCTGCGTTTTCGTGCTCGTGTCAGGCTTTCTTGATCGTCACGCTGTCAATGATGACCTTCTTCTTGGGAACGCCGCCGCCAGATTGGGCGTACTGACACGAGTATCCACCCTTAGCCACATTCTGGACGATACCGAGCCCGGAGGACACTGTGGCAAACGGTGTATATGCCGGACCGGAAGAGCCGTTGAGTCCCGACGTGCTGTCCTTGTACACGATGAAGAACTGGCTGCCGTTTGTGTTCGGGCCTCCGTTAGCCATCGCCACCGTTCCCGCCGGGTATTTGGCGCCCGTGAG
>DASXGF010000425.1:0-2675 GCA_036489275.1 Myxococcaceae bacterium
AGGCCCGGAGCGGCGGCCGGGCCACCGGTGGGGGCGCGGCCGGCACGTGGGGGGCGACCTCGGGAGCGGGCGCCTCGGGAGCCGCGGCCACGGCGGGGGCCGGGGGCTCGGCGGCGGCCGGGACGTGCGGCTCGGGAGCGGACACCACGGCCACCGGCTCGGGAGCCGCGGAGGCGGCGGCCTCGGGCTCGGACGGGGCAGGCGGCTCGGGGGCGGCGGCCGGTTCCGGCTCGGGAATGGCAGCCACCGGCTCGTGCGCGGGGGCGGCCGGCTCGGGGTGATGCCCGTTGGTGTGGGGGACGTCGGCGCCGGGCGCACGGCGGCGAACCACGAATCCCTTGGCGGTCGCCGGCGGCGGGGCCGCGCGCGGCTTCCGCTTCTCGACGATCCGCTGGACCGCGGACGTGGCCTGGTCGTCCTCGAGCGAGCTCGAGTGGCTCTTCACGTCGTAGCCGAGAGCGGCCAGCTCGGTGACGACCTCCTTGTTGTCGAGATCGATGCCGAAGGCCTTCAGCTCCTTCGCGATCTCGTGAACCCGCTTCTTCGACATCCAGACCCCTTCGAAACGCTGCCTTCTACCCCACCTGCGCCCTGGACTTCACCGCTCGGAGGCATCGAGCTCCTTCTGCACCGCCTCGAGCCCTCCGGTCATCCGCCCCCGGAAGGCCCGCCCCAGCGACCTGCGCTTCACCGCCGCGGAAAGACAGCCCGGCCCGCAGAGGTAAGCGCCCCGTCCTGGTGCGCGTCGGCTTCGGTCCCACCGCAGCTCGCCCTCGCTCGACAGGCAGAGCCGCCTCAATTCACGCTGGGGACGCCTGGTCCCGCACCCGATGCACGTTCGTTCGGGCTCCCTACTCAGGGCGCTTTCGCCTCCTCGGCTGGCGGGGGAGTCCCGGAGGTACCCAGCGCCGCGCGCTCGGCGTCGAGCTCGGCACGCAGCTTGGCCTCCTCTAACAGATAACTCTCGGCCGCGCTCTTGAGCTGGCGGGCCTTCTTGATTCCGATCGCCGGGGAGTCACCCAGCTTGGTGATGTCCGTTTCCTTGGCCAGGTCCTCCGGGATCTTGTAGCCGGAGAGGGCGAGCGACTCGACGGTCTTCTCGCTCATCCCGCGCACGCGCATCATCCGCTCGGCGGGGGACAGCTCGTCCGGGTGGCGCCGGGCCTCGATGGCGCGCGCCTGCTCGCGCTCCATCTCCAGGCGGCGGAGCTCGATCTCGTCGTCCACCATCTGCTTCTTGGCCTGCTCCTGCATCGCCGGGATGCGCGCCGGGTCCAGCCCGGGGATCTGCGCCAGCACCTCGGGCGAGGCCTCGGCCACGTCACGGGCCTGGCGGAAGCCGTGAGCGTAGAGCGTCTCCACCAGCATCTCGCTGACCCCGGGCAGCGAGCCGAGGGACCGGGTGGCGAACTCTCGCATCTCCCGGACGCGGGTCTCGCTGTTGATGTCCAGCTTCCAGCCGGTGAGCTGGGCGGCGAGGCGAACGTTCTGCCCCCGCCGGCCGATGGCCAGCGACAGCTGGTCGTCGGGGACGATGAGCTCCATCGCGTGGTTGGCCTCGTCGATGATGACCCGGGCCACCTCGGCCGGGGCGAGCGCGGCGCAGACGAAGCGCGCCGGGTCGTCGTCCCAGGGCACGATGTCGATCTTCTCGCCCCGGAGCTCCTGGACCACCGCCTGTACGCGGCTACCCTTCATGCCGACGCAGGCGCCGACCGGGTCCACGTCCTGGTCGCGGCTGCTGACGGCGATCTTCGCCCGCCCGCCGGGCTCGCGGGCCGCGGCCTCGATGACCACGATGCCCTCGGCGATCTCCGGGACCTCCATCTCGAACAGCTTGGTGAGGAGGTTCACGCTGGCCCGGGAGAGGATGATCTGCGGGCCCTTGGACTCGCGGAGGACGTCGAGGACGTAGGCCTGCACCCGGTCGCCGGCGCGGTAGGTCTCGCGCGGAACCTGCTCACGGACCGGGAGCACCGACTCGGCACGGCCCAGGTCGACGACGATGTTGCCCCGCTCGAACCGCCGGGCGATGCCGGTGACGATCTCGTTCCGCCGGTCCTTGTACTCGTTGAAGACGTTCTCCCGCTCCGCATCGCGGGTCCGCTGGAGGATGACCTGCTTGGCGGTCTGCGCGGCGATGCGGCCGAAGCCGTGCCGGAAGGTCCGCAGCTTGAGGATGTCGCCGTACTGGTCGTCCTGGGCCTTGGCCTCGGCCGCGTCCTCGTCGCGGTAGAAGATCTGGAACACCAGCTCGTCGCCGGGCTCGACCTCCATCCCCTTCTTCCGCGCCTCGTCGAGGGTGAGCTGGTTCACCGCCTGGATGGGGTCGGTGATGGCCTCCACCACCGTCACCGCCTGGAAGAGCTCCACCACGCCCTTGTCGGTGTCGTACTTGGCCTCGAGGCTGCGGTCCTGACCGAAGTGCTTCTTGGCCGCGGTCTGCATCGCGTCCTCGAGGGTCGCGACGAGGACGCTCTTGTCGATCCCCTTGTCCTTGGCCACCTGCTCGAGGACCAGATTGAGGTTGACGGACGGGGTGCTGGGCGTCGCCATGAGGGTTCCGTTTCCTACCAGGGGAGATGTCTCTAGAACTCGAAGTCGAGGTTCGCCTTGGCGATGTCACGGATGGGGATGTGGAACGCCCCTCCGCCCTCGACTTCCACGGTGATGTC
>DASXGF010000185.1:0-21850 GCA_036489275.1 Myxococcaceae bacterium
CGCTCCTCCACCGAGCGCCTCGCGCGGGGCCACCGTCTTCCAGACGCTGTGCGCGCTCTGCCACTCGGTGGAACCGGGCGCGGGGGGCGGTCAGGGGCCGAACCTGCTGGGGGTCGTCGGGCGGAAGGCGGCGAGCACCGACTTCAGCCACTCGGCGGCGCTCCGCCGCTGGGGGAAGACGTGGACCCCGGAGCTCCTCGGCAAGTACCTGGCCAACCCCGGGGCCCTGGTGCCCGGGACCACCATGGCCGTGCGGGTCCCCGACCGGGCCCAGCGGGCGGACGTCGTGGCCTACCTGGCCTCGCTGAAGGCGCCCCCGGCCGCGGCGGCCGCGCCGGAGCACGCCCCCGACGCGGGAGCGGCGCCGCAGGCCGTGGCCACGCCGTCAGCCGCCCCGGATGCGGGCACCGGGGGCGTCCTCGTCGGCGCGGCCGCGTTCGGTGACTGGCGCTCCGACGCGCCGGGGGTTCGCCGACTCATCCGGGTGGAGGACCTGCCGGCCCCCTTTGCCACGGCCTCGGCGCGCAACAGCCCGCGGGTCGTCCCCCGTCCGGCGGACGCTCGGCCGATGGCGCCCGACGGATGGCGGGTGGACCTCTTCGCCGAGGGCCTCGACGTGCCGAGGCAGATGCGCGTCTCGCCCGGTGGTGACGTCTTCATCGCCGAGACCGACCGCGGGCGCATCCGCGTGCTGCGCGCGAAGGACGGCGCGACGCGCGCCGAGCAGCGCTGGACCTTCGCCGACGGGCTGGACGGCCCTTTCGGGATGGCCTTCTACCCGCCGGGTGCCTCGCCGGAGTGGCTGTACGTCGCCGAGAACAACCGGGTCGTGCGCTTCGCCTACCGGGAAGGAGACACCACCGCGCGCGGCCGGCCCGAGGTCGTGGTCAAGGACCTCTCGTCCACGACCGGCGGCCACACCACGCGCGACGTCGTCTTCTCGCTCGACGGCAAGCGGATGTTCGTCTCGGTGGGGAGCCAGTCGAACGTCGCGGAGTCGATGGGGAAGAAGAGCGCCGACGAGGCGCGGGCCTGGGACACCTCGCACGGGCCGGGAGCTGCCTGGAGCTTCGAGGAGCGGCGGGCCAACGTGCTGGTCTTCGACCCCGACGGGAAGAACGGCCGCATCTTCGCCACCGGGCTCCGGAACTGCGTGGGCATGGCCGTCCACCCGGCCACCGGGGACGTCTGGTGCTCCACCAACGAGCGCGACGGCATGGGCGACGACCTCGTCCCGGACTACGTCACCCGGGTGAAGGAGGGCGCGTTCTACGGCTGGCCCTGGTACTGGCTCGGCAACCACGAGGATTCGCGGCTCAAGGGCCAGCGGCCGGACCTGGCCGGCAAGGCCACCGTCCCCGACGTGCTGATCCAGGCGCACTCGGCCTCGCTGGGGATGACCTTCCGCGACGGCGACGGCTTCGCCGCCGAGCACGGGTCGTGGAACCGCGATCGGCGCACCGGCTACAAGGTCATCCGCATCCCGACGCGGAACGGGGTGCCCACCGGCGAGTACGAGGACTTCCTGACCAACTTCGTCGTCGACCAGCGGAGCGTCTGGGGCCGCCCGGTCGGGGTCGCCGTGGCGCACGATGGCGCGCTCCTCGTCACCGAGGACGCCAGCGGGACGGTGTGGAGGGTCGCGCCTGGCTCCCGGTCGGCGTCCCGGTGACGCTTCCCTCGGTTCGGGGTGGGCGCGCACCCATGGCCGTGCACTAGATTGCAGGCGTGCGCCGGCGCGTCTTCGTGGTGACAGGCGAGTACGGGAGCAACCCCCGGTTCCTGAGCACCGAGCGGCGCTCGACCGACTTCCTCTCCGAGCCCGCCCCCGAGCTCGAGGCGGCCGAGCTCGCGCGGCTCTTCTTCCGCTACCCCAACCGGAGCGACGACGGACGGGCCCGGCCCGCCGACTGGGAGCGGGACTTCGGCCTCTCCGAGCCGCTCACCCTGACCGATCTGCTGGCCTCCGCCGGGCACCGCGCGCTCTCCAGCCTCCACGCGCTCCTCGGCGACCGGAGCTACCGCGGCACCCTGGACCGGGTGACCGACCTCTTCGTCACCTGCATGCCGGGGCTCGACCCCAACGAGCGGATGAACGTCGGGCTCGTGCCCCAGACGCTCCAGGCGACACTGCAGCTGTCGCGGCGGGCACGGTGCCAGTTCCTCGCCGGGACCTCCGACAGCGGCGCATGGGCCTTCGCCCAGGCGGTGCGGGCGGCGCGCTCCGCCGAGCGCGGGGCGACGGTGCTGGTCGTCGCGGGGCAGATCATCCCCTCGGGCTACGCCTCGCAGTACCAGATCCGCACCGTGCTCGGAGACCTCGACCAGGCGCGCGGGCTGGACATGCTGGTGGTCGGTGACCTCCTCATGGACTGCATGCGCCGGAACCTCGGCATGTCGCGCAAGGCGGTCGAGGCGGCGCTCTCCAGCATCTCGATGCGGAAGTTCCAGGCCGCCGGCGCCTACCCCGCGGCGATGCTCTCCGGACGGCTTCCGCGGCGGAGCACGCGCCGCACGCCCTACTTCGACGGCGACGACATCGCCGCCCCCTGTTGCGGCGCCGCCGCGACCCTGGTGACCTCGGACGAGGAGCTCGTTGCCCAGGTGCTCGCGAGGCGCTCGCCGCGCCACGCCGGCTCGCCGGTGATGGAGGTGCTGGGGGTGGGGGAGGGAAGCAGCAACCCCAGCTTCCTCGAGCGGCAGTCGCCGGTGCTCTTCGCCACCGCGATCCGCGAGGCGTTCGCCGCCACCGCCGACGACGCCGGGGTGCGACCGGCGACGTTTCCCGGCGCCGGCTTCGCCGTGGTGCACGACGCCTTCCCCAGCATCGAGCTCGCCTTCCTCCTGGGGATGGGGCTCGATTGGCTCCGCGCGGTGGAGCGCATCCACGACGGGTGGAGCAACCCGTACGGAGGGCTCCTCACCTTCGGCCACGCGCTCGGGGCCTCGGGGCTGGTCCAGGTCAACAAGACCCAGCACATCTTCAGCGGAGACCGGCGGCACTTGCGCCCCATCCCGCAGGGCCCCGGGCCGCTGCCGGGAACACTGGCCTTCACCACCTCGGTGGGCGGGCCGCTCTCGCACATCGTGGTATCGCTCTTTCGCGGCGGGGACGGAGAGGCGCCCCAGGCCGCGCGAAGGAGCCCCTCGGCGGAATGGGTGGACCGCCGCCGCCGGCTCCGTCGCGCGCTGCCCGTCCATCTCGCGCGGGTGGAGCGCACCCTCGCCGGCCGCGCGCGTCCGGTGCTGGTCGAGGGGACGACCTACGTCAGCATCCGCAGCTGCCTCCGGGCGCTGAGACCCGAGGACATCTCCGGGCTCACCTTCGACGGCATCGAGTCACTGGTCCGGCCCGACCGGCTGGACGAGGTCCGGGTCCGGCTGCGTTCGCTGGTGTCCCTCGTGGTGGGCGAGGCCGAGCGGCTGTCGTCGCTCTTCGATGTTTTCCGGGTGCTCACCGACGAGCTGGTGGCCATGGGCGAGGAGTGGCGTCAGGCCAGCTGGTTCTCGGCCGAGGCCGCCGCGATGCCGCCGGCCCGGCTCACCGAGCGCCTCAAGGAGTGCCTCCGTGTGCCGCTGGCGGTGCTGTGCGTGCGCGAGCCGGGCGGACGGGTCCGGCGGGTGGTGCAGTTCCTGCCCCGGAACGGGCTCGGGTACGAGGCGCTCGACGCCGTGGACCTCCTCCTCGAGCAGGGAGGGGAGCTCCGTCCGCTGGAGGGAGCGGATGTGGCGTTGCTCCTGCCGTGGTGGAACGTGCACGCCCGGCGGCGGGCCGAGCCTCCCGCGCCCATCGGCACCGGGGCAGACCGGCTCGAGGCGCTCCTCGGCGCCGGAGGGGAGTCGGTCGACGAGACGCCGGCAGATCTGATCCTTCTCCGCGAGTGGTCGCTCCCCGAGGCCCGGCCGTGGGCGACCGAGCTCGGCGCCGCGGCCTCCGCCCGGCCGCAGCTCCGGGCCGTGGCCTACGTGGCCCAGGTGGTTCCCCCATCGCCGGACCGCCTCGCGGCGGCTCAGGAGGCGCTGGCCGAGGCGGCGCGCGAGGCGCAGGGGTGGCTCGGCGGCTGGCGGGTGGCCTTCGCCCAGGCCGGGAACCGGCTGTGGATGACCGGAGGGTCGGCCGGGGCCACCGGCGCGACCGACGTGCTGCGCTTCGCCCGCGAGGTGGCGCGAGCGACCGCGGTCTCCGGCGTCCGCGTCCGCGCGGCGCTGGCGACCGGGACGGGGATGCTCTTCGACGACGTGCACGGACGCCCCGCGGTGGCGTCGGACGTGACCGCCCGGGCCATCGAGGCGCTCGGCGTGCTCGACCGTTCCATCCCCGCCGGTGCCCCGGGCCCTGGCGCGGTGCTCGCCCTCACCATGGCCGAGGTGGACGGTCCGCTCGGAGAGGCCGAGACCTCCGGATGGCACACAGCGGCGACCACGGAGGGCGTGCGGCTCTTCGTCCTCGACTAGGGGGATTTCCGGATGCGCGTCCGGGAGCGGGTCTGGCGGCTCGTCCGGCGAACTACGCTCGCTGGGTCCCGCTGCCCGCTGATCAGCGGGCGACGGCGACGCTCGGCGTCGCGGGGCCTGCCGGCGCGGGCGCCTCGGCATTCGGTCCGGCGGCGCAGGTCGCCGTGAGGTGCATCGGGGTGTAGATGCCGAGCGTCACCGCGCCCACGAGCCCGTTGAGGAAGGAGTGTTCCGTCTCCACCTTCGACAATCCACCCTTGCACGTGCTCTGGGCCTCGATCGGCTGCGGTCCGACGAGTCCCCAGGCCCAGCCGCTGGCCCACTCCTGCTCGATCTTGTCGTTTCCGGGCTTCATCCCGGACTCGATCGACGCGTGGTAACAGCCGGCGGACAGCAGAAGGAGCGCTGCGATCGTCTTTCGGGCCATCGGGTACTCCCTTGGGTGGGTGCATCTGCGATCCCCCATGCGCAGGACGCGGGGTAGAACCGTCATCCGGTCCTAGTTCGCCGTGCAGCCGTGCGTCGGGCAGGTCGCCGGCGGCGTCAGGGCGTTGTAGGTCTGCGCGCACTCGGCGTTGTTCGAGAACTGGTTGCCCTGGGTCAGGTCCGGTGTGTTGTACGTCCCTTCCGGCCAGATGGCGTCGATCCCGAAGCCCGCGCTGGAGGCGATAACGCTGTTGGTGATCAGGTTCGCGGGGGGGACGTACTGGGCCTCGAAGTCGCCGATGATGAGCGCTGCGTTGTCGCGCGTGTTGCCCGGGCGGCAGTTGACCGAGCTGATGCTGCTGTCGGCGCCCGCGTAGCCGATCCCGACGTAGTCAAGCTTCGAGCCGGTCGCCGTGTCGAGCCAGACACCGACCCAGTCTCCCGGGGCGGGGGTTGCCTCGCCGGAGGTGAGGATGATCGGCTTGGCCGCGGTCCCGACGGCATTGAGCACTCCCACCTTGTTGTTCGGCGAGTTTCCGTTGCCGCCGAAGATCACCCGGGCACCGGGCGTGGTGGCATTCATCTTCGGAAAGAGGAGGACCACGCCCGGTTCGAGGGTGAGCGTGACCGTGCTGGTCGAATTGCCGCTCGCGGCGACGGTGAAGCCGGCAGTCTGGATCCGCACCGGCACTCCGCGATCGTGGATCGTGAGGTCGCCGAAGACGTTGGCGTTGGGGCCGATGATCGTGAACTCGTCGATGGCGTTCCCGGTGTAGCTGCCGGTCGGGATGCTGCCGAGCGACATCATCGTCGTCCGGATGGCGAAGCTGCCCGCTCCGCTGATCGTGAGCGCCTGGGAGTCCGCGGTGAAGGCTGCACTGGCATCGAGATAGATTCCCGCCCCCTGGGGCGACTGGATGAGCACGTTGTCGACCTTGAGCACCGGCACCGGCGTCATGCCGTAGCCCGGCCCCACTGCGGCGATGGCGGGATTGTCGTACTGGCCGCCGAACGCGCCGCCACCCTGCAGAACCGTCCAGTGCAGCTCGATCAGCGACGTCGCGCTCGCCCCGCGCAGAATGCCCCACGGCTGCCTCGCGTTTGCGTTCTCGAAGACGACGAAGCTCGTGTTGCTCGTCCCGGCCGCGACCAGCTTGGCGGTGCCGGTGACGGAGATGGATGCGCCGGCGCCCAGCGCCACGAGTGCGCAAGGCTGCACCGTCACGGTCGCCGAGCCGTTGATCGAGATGTCGTTCGGCACCTGGTGCGTCACGCCGTTTCCGGCCCAGGTCTCGTCGGCGCTGATGTTCGCCGAATGAGTGACGACGGTCCCGTTCCCGTTCCCGCACGCGACGGCTGCCGCCACGGTCACGGTCGCCGTCCCGCTCTTGCTCGGATCATCGCTGCTGACCGCGGTGATGGTGTAGGTCCCGGCCGTTCCCGAGGTGAACGTCGCGGTGAGCCCGCTCGGAGTCAGGGTTCCGCCCGAGGGTGACGCGCTCCAGGTCACACCCTTCGAGCAGCTGCTGCCGCTCGCGGTGACCGTCGCAGTCAAGGTGGACGACGCGCTGGCAGCGATCGACGTCGAGCTGGCCGCGACCGAGACGCCGGAGACGGTGCAGTTGCCGTTGCCGCCGTTTCCTCCGCTGCTCCCGCAGCTCGACAGCATCCCCACGCCGAGGACGGCCGTTGAAAGCAGCACGCGCCATCCGGGCGCGCGCGATGCTTGACTCGACATGGGTGGATCCTCCCGAGCTGCGTGCCCCCCGCCCCTCGCCGCCACTTACCTGGCGACGAGAATGCGCGCTCCAGCACAAGTCGCGTCATTCGGCCACCTAGTTGCGTCAGTGGCGATTCAGCGCTCGCTCACGGCAGCTCCAGCGCATCCGCCGCGGGCCGCTTCGGGTCGAGCGGTCGTTCCCGGGAGCGGGCCCGGGCCTCGAGACGGGGGAGGACGCGTCGGAAGAGCAACGTGCAGAGAAGGCAGCCCACCCCGGAGAGGGCGAAGGCGTGGATGGGGCCCAGGATGGTGGCGAGGGTCCCGAGCAGCAGCGCTCCGACCGGCGCCCCACCGAAGAAGGCCACGGCATAGAGGCTCATCACGCGGCCGAGCATGTCGTCGGCGACGAGCGTCTGGACGCGGGTGTTGATCGACGCCCACATGACCATCAGGGACATTCCCACCCCGAACAGGATGGGGATCGCGACGAGCACTCCCGGCGCCGTCTCCAGCGCGATGAGCCCCACGCCGAGGCCGAATCCGCAGCGGACGATCCACGTCTCGATCCCGCGAACGCTCTCCCGCCGGGCGAGGAGGAGCGCACCGACGAGGGCGCCGGCCCCCGCCGCGCCCATGAGGGCACCGAGCGCGTGTGCCCCGCCGTGGAACGCTCCGATGGCGACCGCCGGAAGCAGCGCGGAGTAGCCGCCCGCGAGAACGCTCACCGCCGCGAGCAGGAGGAGGAGCGCCTCGACCAGCGGCAGCCGGTGCACGTAGCGCAGGCCCTGGCGGAGCTCGGAGAGGACGCGCCCGGAGGCCGGCCGGGACGGCTGGGGCGGCACCCGCATCGCGAGGAGGGAGCCGATGACGGCGAGATAGCTCGCAGCGTCGACGACGAAGCAGCCGCCGACGCCCACGATGGCGACGAGCGCGGCGGCGACCACCGGGCCGAGGAGCCGGCCGGCGTTCACCAGCGAAGAGTTGAGGGCAATCGCGTTGGGGAGGTCGGCCCGGTCTTCGACCATCTGACGGACGAAGGACTGGCGAGCCGGCATGTCGAAGCCGTTGATCACCGCCTGGAACGCGCCGAGCGCCATCAGGTGCCAGACCGTCATGAGCCCGGTCAGCGCGAAGAAGGCAAGCGCGGCAGACTGGAGCATCGCCAGGATCTGGGTGACGATGAGCGTGCGGTGCCGGTCCCAGCGATCGACCAGCACCCCGGCGATCGGCGCGACGAGCGACGTCGGTGCCTGGCTGAAGAAGGCGACGAGGCCGAGCTGCAGCGCCGAGTGCGAGAGCGCGTACGTCTCGTAGCCGATGGCGAACCGCGTGAGCCAGGTGCCAATCAGCGACGTGCCCTGGCCGAAGAAGAAGAGCCGGTAGTTCCGGTGACGCATCGCGCGGCCGAGGCGGGGAAGACGGGGGTTGGTCACCCGCCCGGCGACGGCGGTGCTCACGGTTCCAGCCTTGCCAGCACCTCGGCGGTGGTGCCGGTCTCACCGAGGCGCGGGAAGATGCGCTCGAGGCTGTTCCGGTGCGCCTCGATCGAGGAATCGGTCATCGCGTCGACGGCGAGCGTCACGTTGTAGCCGTGCTCGAAGGCGGAGCGAGCCGTGGTCTCGACCCCGGCACTGGTCGAGATGCCGCAGACGACGACCTGGGTGACCTGGCGCCGCCGGAGCTGGAGATCGAGCGGTGTGCCGTGGAACGCGCCCCAGGTGTACTTGGTGACGAGGATGTCGCTCGGGTCGCGGCCCAGCTCGGGAAGGAGCTCGAACCATTCGGGGGCGACCGGAAAGACGGTCATCCGGGCTTCGGTCCGGCCGGGAGCACGGCCGGCCACGTTCACCAGCACCACGGGGAGCCTGCGGCGCCGGAACGCGACGGCGAGGTCGGCGGCGTTCGCGATGACCTGCTGGACCGGATGCGCGGTGGGGAGGCCGATCACACCTCGCTGGAGGTCGATGACGACGAGGGCGGTGACGGGATCGAGCGAGGTGATGGGCATGACGGGATCAGGACCTGTGAGTCGCGGACTCGGTGACGCGCCGGAGGAGCTCGAGGGCGGCGAGGAGCCGGCGCTGCTCGGAAGGATCGAGCTCGGTCTCGATCGCCTGCACCAGCCAGGTCCGGCGTCTGGCGCGAGACTCGGCGAGGGCGTGACTCCCCTCGCGGGTGAGGGAGACGAGCTTCCGCCGGCCGTCGGCGGGGTCGTCGGCCCGGGCGACCAGGCCGAGCTCCTCGAGCTCGGCGACGGAGGCGCCCATGGACTGCGGGGTCATGAACTCGGCGCGGGCCAGGTCGGCCGTGGTCATCGGCCCGTCGGAGTCGAGGCGGCGGAGAACCGAGACGAGGGGCCGGGCATAGAGAGGCTCACCCGACTCGGTACGGAGCCGGCGGATGAGCGCGCCTGCGACGGACCGGAGCTCCTCGGCAGCTTGTTCGGCTGGGGTCACCCCGCTGATCTAGCGACCGGAAGACGAACTTGCAAGTCTATCTTCTAATCTCCCCGGAGCGCCGAAGCCGCTGCATCGGAGCGCTCGTTCGGGCACTGCGCGGAGCTGCGCTCGACCCCGGGGACATGTCGCCGGCTCACCATCCTGAGTCCCGATGGTCCTTCGATGCGCTCGGGACGCCCAGGCGTCATGCGGAGGCGACATTGAATACGGAGTCCCAGATCACGGAGTCCAGGGTTCGAGACTCTTGACGAAGAAGTCGGAGCAGGAGAGTTTGCGCGCAGGTCAGCGACCGCTGGCCGTGGGGGGAATCAATGGCATCGTCGAAGCGCTTCGGTCTGGACCTTCTCGTCCTCGTGTGTCTCCTCGTGCTGCCGCAAGTCGGTCGGGCTGCGGGCTTCAGCTCGCCCTTCCTGGCCCCGAACGGCTCGACGCTGTTCACGTACGACTACATGCAGAACGGCGAGTACTCTCTCGTGATGCAGGGTGACTGCAACCTCGTGCTCTATCGGCATTGGCAGCAGCCAGGACAGATCGCACCCTGGGCATCCAACACCGCTGGCAGAGGCACGGATTGCCGCGCGGCATTCCAGGGGGACGGCAACCTCGTCATCTACAAGAATTCAGGAACCTTCGCCGTCTGGGCATCGAATACAGCAAACATCGGTGGATATTATTTTGTCATGAACCCAGACGGCTCCCTGGTGATCGCGAATTCTTCGGGGAAGCCACTGTGGACCCCGAACAATCCTCCTGTCCCGTACCCCTTCGTGAAGAGCTACAGCTGCGGCCCAAGCATTTGCTCGCCCGATCTGCTGCGGGAGGGTGAAGCCATGGGTGCGGGGCGGGCGATGGTGTCCCCTTCCGGGCGATTCGCTCTGATCATGCAATATGACTGCAACCTGGTTCTTTATGACACCTCGAACTGGTCGGCAGTCTGGGCGAGCAATACCCGCTGGAAGTGGTCCGGCTGCGCGCTCACGATAACCAAGAGCTACGGAAGCAGCTACGGGGCGGTCCTCGTGACTGGTACCAACTTCGGAACGATCAAGACCCTGAGCGCCGGCTACACCTTCCCTGGCTGGCCATTCGGAGAGCTGGGTCACCTCCTTCGGCTCCAGGACGACCGGAATTTCGTCGCCTACGACATCCACGGAAGCAACTATTGGGAGCCGTACTGGTCGACGGGCACGAACTTCTAGAGTCGAAGCTCGAGGTCGGCGCTCTGGGTCTCTTCACAGCGCCGCCTCCCCGAGGAACTTCTCCTTCACCCGGGGGTCGCCGAGCAGCGCCTTCGTCTGACCGGACAGGGTCAGGTGTCCGGTCTCCAGGACGAAGCCACGGTTGGCCAGCGCGAGTGCGTGGTGCACGTTCTGCTCCACCAGGAGGACCGTCACCCCGCGCCCGTTGATCTCCTTGAGCGCAGCGAACACCTGACGCACCAGCATCGGCGCCAGGCCCAGCGACGGCTCGTCCAGCATCAGGACCTTCGGGCGAGCCATCAGGCCCCGGCCGATGGCGCACATCTGCTGCTCACCGCCGCTCAGCGTCCCGGCGTTCTGGTGCGCCCGCTTCTCGAGGATGGGGAACATCTCCAGCACCACCTGGATCGTCCCGTGGCGGTGCTTGCGCGCCTCCTTGCCGTAGGCGCCCATGTCCAGATTCTCGCGCACCGTCATCTGCGGCCAGAGCTGCCGCGCTTCGGGAACCAGGACCAGTCCGCGCTCGACCAGCTTGAACGCCGGGAGACCGGTCACATCCTCGCCCTGGAAGCGGATGCTGCCGCGCCGCGGGCGGATCAGCCCGGCGATGGTCCGCAGCGTGGTGGTCTTCCCGGCGCCGTTCGCCCCGACCAGGGTGACGATCTCCCCGCGGTCCACGTCGAAGGAGACGTCCCAGACGGCCTGGACGTCGCGGTAGAAAACGTCGATCCCCTGGACCTCGAGCGCCTTCACGCCTTCGCTCCCGGCTCGGGCTCGTCCCCGAGGTAGGCCGCGACGACCGCCGGATCGCGCAGCGCCACCGCCGGCCGGCCCTCGGCGATCTTCTTCCCGAAGTTCAGAACCACCAGGCGGTCCGAGAGGCCGGCCACCGCGTGGACGTGGTGCTCGATCATGAGAATCGTCAGTCCGGAGTCGCGGAGGGCGCGGACCAGCCCCATCGCCTGCTGGATCTCCGCGGGATTCAGGCCGCCCATCACCTCGTCGAGGCAGAGCACGTCCGGGCTGGTGGCGAGCGCGCGGGCGATCTCCAGTCGCTTCAGCTCGCCGATGGAGAGCACTCCGGCCTTCGCCTGCGCCCGATGGGTGAGCTGGGTCCGGCCGAGGACCTCGTCCACCCGCTCGCGCGCCTTCGCCCCACGGAGCCGCAGCCGCCCGTAGAGCACGCCGACCCGGATGTTGTCGGCCACCGTCATGTCCCGGAACGGCTTCACGATCTGGTGCGTGCGGACCAGCCCGCGAGTGACGATCTCGTCGTTGCGGAGTCCTTTGAGCTCCTCGTTCCGGAAGCGCACGCTGCCCGAGGTGGGCTGCACCGCGCCGACCAGGCAGGAAAAGAGCGTCGTCTTCCCGGCGCCGTTCGGGCCGATGACGCTGAAGATCTCCTTCGGTTGCACCTCGAAGGACACCGAGTCCAGGGCGAGGAGGCCGCCGAAGCGCTTGCTCACCGCCGAGACGGCGAGGATGGGTCCGCTCTCAGCCGGCACCGTGCGCCTCCGCCACGGCCTGGGTTCGCCGGCGCGGCAGCCTCGCGCGGAGACGGTCCAGGAGGCCCACGATGCCCCGCGGCTCGAAGAGCATGACCACGATGAGCAGCCCGCCGTAGATGAAGAGGTAGGAATCCCGCAGAGCCGGGCTCGCCAGCAGCTTGATCTGCAAGTAGCTGAAGAGCATCGCCCCGAGGACGGGACCGGTGAGCGTTCCCATCCCGCCGACGATGGGCATCAGGACGATGGTGAGCGACAGCCGGAAGTCGAACACGCTCCCCGGGCTGATGTACTGGAAGTTGGTGGCGAAGAGGCCGCCGGCCACCGCCACCAGCGCCGAGGAGATGGCGTGCGCCTGCAGCTTGACCTGGGTGGAGTTGACCCCGAGCGCCTCGGCCCCGTCGATATCCTGGCGGATTGCCTCCAGCGCGAGACCGAAGGCGTGCTGCTGGAGCCAGGCGACGAGCACCAGGGTCACCAGCGCGAGGCCCACCATCCCGTAGTAGTTGGCGGTGAAGTCGAAGGTCCCGGGCGGCATGCGGAGGCCGCTCGAGCCGCCGGTGAAGTCGAGCCCCGAGGCGATGACCCGCACCGCCTCCCCGACGCCAATGGTGGCGATGGTGAAGTACGGCCCCCGGAGTCGGAAGGTGGGAAGGCCCACCACGACGCTGAAGGCCGCTGCGAGCGCCGCGCCCACCGGAAGCGTCAGCCAGGGAGACCACCCGGCCTTCGCCAGGAGCACGGTCGTGTACGCCCCGATGCCCACGAACGCCGAGTAACCGAGCGAGACCTGCCCGGCGAAGCCACCGAGGAGATTCCAGGCGGCGGCAAGCACCACGAAGAACGACATGTTCCACAGATCGTTCTCCGTCCCGCGCTCGGCGAACACCGGCGCGAAAAGGAGGAACGCTCCGAAGGCCAGTCCGACTGGGAGCAGCGGGTGGCGACGGAGCAGGGCGCTCATCGCGCCACCACACGGCGATCGAGCTTCCGCCACAGCCCCGGGAGGCCACCCGGCGCTGCCACCAGCACCACGACGAGGAGGGTGAAGCTGATCGCGTCCTGGTACGAGACCGGGATCGAGGTGTAGGCCGAGGCGAAGTTCTCGATGAAGGCCAGCACCAGGGCGCCCACCGCGACGCCAGTGAAGCTCTCCATCCCTCCCAGCACGATGATGCAGAAGGCCTTGAGGAGGAAGCTGCGCCCGAAGTCCGGGGTGAAGGCGTAGAGCGTGGAGAGCATGCTCCCGGCCATGGCCGCGAACGCCGTGCCGATCCCGAAGGCCACCGCCGCGATCTGCCCGGCGTTCACCCCGGAGAGCATCGCCGCGTCGCGATTCTGGGTGACGGCGCGGATCGCCTTCCCCAGGAACGTCCGGCGGAGGACCAGGTTCAGCCCCACCAGCGAGAGGATGCTCACCCCGAAGACCAGGATCTGCGGTACCCCGAAGCGGCCCCCGAACAGCTGGACCGACTCCATGGTGTACGGGGTGAGGATGGACTGGGTGTCGCCGCCCCAGATCGCGTAGGCCAGGTTCTGCAGTACCAGCCACACTCCGAAGAGGAGCAGGAGCGACTGGATCGACGGTCCAGCCTGCGAGCGCGGGAGCCAGCGGATGAGCGTGGCGTACAGCGCCATCCCGAGGAGGAAGAACGCCGGTGCGACCACCAGCATCGACAGGAACGGGTCGAGCGCAAAGCGGTCGTTCAGAGCCCAGGTGGCGTAGGCCGCGAGCATCATCAGCCCGGCGTGCGCCAAGTTGATGATCCGCATCACCCCGTAGATGACCGCCAGCCCGTACGACATCGTGGCGTACAGGCCTGCCGCGAGGAGCGAGTTCAGGGCGACGACGACGAACTTCTGCACCGCGCCTCCCGCCCCGTCCGGGGTCTCACTTCGTCGTTGGGATCGGCGCCACTGCCGGACCGGTGGCGTCCTCCTTCGGCCAGACGAGGTCCACTTTGCCCCCGGGCTTGTTCTGAGTCACCACGAACGGGACGTCGGCCTGGCCGGTCTTGGTGAAGGAGAGGACCTGGCCCGGGACGATGCTCTTCTCCAGCTTCAGCCCGGCGAGCGCAGCACGGATCTTCTCGGGGTCGAGCGAGCCCGCCTTGGAGATGGCGGTGAGCAGCGCCCGCACCGTCTCGTAGGCCATGGCGTGGTACCACTGCGGCTCCACGCCGGTCGCCTTCTTGTACCGCTCGTTGAACTCCTTCACCTGAGGATAGGGCAGGAGATCGGACCACCAGCCGCTGGCGAAGATGTAGTCGGTCGCAGGACCGAGCGCCTTGCGCGCCGCAGTGTCCGAGCCCCGGGCGCCGTGGGTCAGCATCTGATGATGCAGCCCCATCTGGGTGTAGGTCCGGTGCATCGCGATGAAGTCCTCGAGGTGCGAGTCGGCCAGGAAGAGGTCCGTCTTTTCCTCGGCCACGCGCTGGAGCAGCGGGCGGTAGTCGGTGGTGTTGAGCTCGAACTTCTCCGCGATCGCGACCTTGTAGCCAGGGTGCGTCTTCACGAAGTCGTTCACCCCCTTGGCGTAGTCGTTGCCGTGCTCGGTGTTCTCGGTGACCAGGGCGATGGTGAGCGGGGTCTTGAGCTTGCCCTGCTTCACCAGGTCGTCGAGGAACTTCATCTGGGTCTCGGCCAGGTGCTCGACCGGCGAGAGCGTGCCGAACACCCACTTGCTCCTGCCGAAGATGGCGGTCGCCCCGGCGCCGCCCGAGAGGTACGGCACGCCGTAGCGGTCCGGCACCACCGACTGCGCCTGGACCAGATGCGAGCCGTAGCCGCCGATGATCGCGTGCGACTTGTTCTGGGTGATGAGCTGCTCCACCAGCTGCGCGCTCTTGGCGGCGTCAGAGGTGTCGTCGAGGAGCGAAAGGTTTACCTTCATCTTCTTGTTGCCGACCTGCACGCCGCCCGCGTCGTTGACCTCCTTCACCGCGAGCTCGGTGGCCTGCTTGTAGGCGCCGCCGATCTTGGATTCCTTGCCGGTCACCGGAAGGACCGCGCCGATCCGGATCTCGTCCTGCGCGCGCGCCGGGAGGCCGAGCACCAGCACCAGCAGCGCGCTCCACCAGGTGATTCGCACCATGTCACCCTCCGTACGAACAGGCTGTTGGGAACCCAAGTAGCACGTCCAACTGGGCACGCCGCATCCGGAATCGCCGCGACGCAGCGCAGCACGTCGTTGCGAGCACTACCAGCCCATCGAGCGGCCGCTCCTCGCCGAAGCTCGCTCGCTCCTCGGCGTCCACGCCGTGGCTGCGGAGAATGTCGAGCGCGGAGCCGACCTCGAGCGTCGTGTTGCGGTGATGCCGCGTGCCAGGACGCACGCCACGGGTCTCCTGTCGCGCGTCACCACGCCCCGGTCGTCCTCGATGCGGACGTGGGCGCCGCAGCCCTCGTGTCGCTGGGCGAACCGCTAGCGCCGCAGCCAGCTCGCCGAGCGCGGCGGCGATGGCCTCGGCCCCGTCGAGGTCGTTCAGGACGTGTCCTGTGGACAGCACCGCGTCGGCGGCGGAGCGTCCGGCGCTGCCTGGTGGGGAGCGCGAGGGCCTCGAACCGCGCGCCCGGTGCATGCACCCGGGCGAGGGCAATCATCGCCGGCGAGGCGTCCACGCCGACGACGTCGAACCCCGCCTTCAGAAGCGTCCGGGCCGGCAGCCCGCTCGCGCAGCCCACGTCCGGCATGCGCGCACCGGCCGGCAGCGCGCAGCAACGCCAGCAGGCCCGCGGCCGCGTGCTCGGCGTACTGCCCGTGGCCGACGTGGTGGCGCGATGCGGGAGGACGCTCTAAAGCGGTTGCAGAACCAGCAGCTGACGCGTAAATCAAACCGGTCGCCTGTCGCGCTGCGTCAAGCGTGACTCAGGCCATCGCAGGAGTCGTCTCGTGAAGATCCTGGTGACCGCCAAGCGGGTGGAAGACCCCGAGTCGAAGATCAAGGTGAAGGCCGACGGCTCGGGCATCGTGCAGGAGGGGCTGAAGTACAAGATCAACCCCTTCGACGAGATCGCCGTCGAGGAGGGCCTCCGCCTGGCGGCCAGGCACGGGGGCGACGTGGTCGTGGTCAGCATCGGGGGCAAGGAGGTCCAGGAGCAGCTCCGGCACGCCCTCGCGATGGGAGCGACGAAGGCGGTGTGGGTGAATCACCCCGGGCCACTGGACCCGATGTCCGCCGCGGCGCTGCTCAAGGCGGTCGCCGACCGCGAGAAACCGGACCTCGCCATCCTCGGCAAGCAGAGCATCGACGACGATCAGAACCAGACCGGCCAGTACCTCGCGGAGTGGCTCGGCTGGAGCCAGGCGACGTTCGGCTCGAAGGTCGAGTCGCTGGAGAGCGAACAGGAGAAGGCCAAGACGCCGGCAATCCAGGTCGCCGCCGACGGCAAGAGCGCCCAGGTCGTCCGCGAGGTCGACAACGGGCTCTCCACCTTGTCCGTGACGCTGCCGGCGGTGGTCACCACCGATCTCCGGCTCAACCTGCCGCGGTACGCCTCGTTGCCCGGCATCATGAAGGCGAAGAGCAAGCCCATCGAGGAGCTCACCCCCGCCGGGCTGAGCGTGGACGCGACCACGCAGGTCGAGGTGGTGAAGATGTCCGCTCCTCCGCCCCGCAAGGCCGGAATCAAGGTCGGCGACGTGCAGGAGCTGTTCAGCAAGCTGAAGAACGAGGCCAAGGTCATCTGAGGGAAATCGAGAGATCCATGTCCACCATCCTCATCGTCGCCGAGGCGCAACCCGACGGGCATCTGCGCAAGGCCACTCTCCATGGAATCGCCGCGGGGAAGGACCTCGCGCAGAAGACCGGCGCTCCGCTCCACCTCGTGGTGCTGGCCGAGGATCCCTCGAAGCTGGCCGAGCAGCTGAAGCCCTATGGTGCGGCGGTCATTCACACCGTGGCCTCGCCGGCCTTCGCCCACTACGTCGCCGAATCCTTCGCTCCCGCCGTGGCCGCGCTGGCCAGCTCCATCGGCGCCGACTTCCTGGGCGCCGCCGCCACCGCGCAGGGGCGTGACCTCATGCCGCGGGTCGGCGCGCGCCTGAAGGCGGCGATGGCCTCGGACGTGCTCGCCTTCTCCGGTTCCGGAACCGACGTGACGTTCACTCGCCCGATGTGGGCCGGCAGCGTCATCGCCGACGTGAAGCTCAAGACGCCGGTGAAGGTGTTCACCGTCCGGGCCACCGAGTTCCCCGCCGCGGAGCCCGGCGGCGCCGCCGCCGAGGTGAAGGCCTTCCAGCCACCTGCCGACGTGATGAGCTCGCCGACGAAGTTCGTCTCCTTCAACGAGATGAAGAGCGCTCGCCCCGAGCTGACCGAGGCCAGCATCGTGGTCTCTGGCGGCCGCGGGACCAAGGGTGACTTCAAGGAGATCGAGGCGCTGGCCGACGAGCTGGGCGCCGCCGTGGGCGCCTCGCGCGCAGTCTGCGACGCGGGCTGGGTTCCCAACGACCTCCAGGTCGGCCAGACCGGCAAGGTCGTCGCGCCGAAGCTCTACATCGCCGCCGGCATCTCCGGCGCGATCCAGCACCTCGCGGGGATGAAGGGGAGCAAGACCATCGTCGCCATCAACAAGGATCCCGAGGCGCCCATCTTCCAGGTGGCCGACTACGGGATCGTCGCCGACCTGTTCAAGGTCCTGCCCGAGCTCCGGGCGGCGATCCACGCCTCCAAGTCGTAGTGACCGGCAAGCAGGCGACCCAGGACGGCGACGCGGTCCTCCGCGCGCTTCGCATCCACCGACTCTCGATGCCGGTGCCGTTCGTCGACGCGGGCGGTCCGGTGAACGCCTACGCCATCGAGGACGGCTCGGGCGGCGTCGTGTTCTTCGATACCGGCATCGGCACGCCCGAGGGCATCGAGGCGCTCCACGCTGCAGCCAGGGGCGCCGGGCTCGACCTGCGCCGCTGCGCCGAGGTGGTGGTGAGCCACGGCCACGTCGACCACTGCGGCAACGCGCAACTCCTGTCCGAGCTGAGCGGCGCGACGGTGCGCGTGCACCCGGGCGACATGGAGAAGGTGGTCGGCCAGGACGTCTGGGAGACCCGGGCGCCTGCCTACTCCGCCTACCTCCTGCGGCAGGGCGTCGCGGAGGACCAGGTGCCGCGCCTCGTCGCCATCGGCCGCCACAGCGGACGGTTCAGCCGGCGCGTCGATCCGGAGCGGATGCGGCCGCTGGTGGAGGGGGAGCGCCTCCGCATCGGAGCGCTGCGCCTCGAGGTGCTCCACCTGCCGGGCCACACCCCGGGCCTGGTGTGCCTCTGGAACGCCAAGCACCGGTTGCTCTTCGCCGACGACCATCTGCTCGCCCGGACCTCGCCCAATCCCTTCCTCGAGCTCGTGGACGAGCGGACCACGCGGCGGGCCCTGGTGCAGTATCTGCACTCCATCGCCCGGGTGCGTGCGCTCGACGTGGAGTGGGTGCTCCCCGGCCACGGAGCGCCGTTCCAGGGACACCGCGCGGCCATCGACTCGCTGCTCCGCTTCTACGAGCGCCGGCAGGAGAAGCTGCTCGAGTCGCTCGCCTCCGGCCCGCGCACGGCGGTGGAGCTCTCGCTCGCGCTGTTCGGGCCGCAGGAGGGCGCACGCCTGTACCTCACGCTCTCCGAGGTGGTGGGGAACCTCGAGGTGCTGGAGGCCGCCGGACGCGTTCGCTCGCTGCCGGGAGAGCGTCTGGACCGCTGGGCGACGGCCGGCTAGTCGCCGCCGCCCGGTTCGTGGCAGGCCCGGGTCATCGCCTCGGGGTTCGCGTAGCGAGGGAAGCTCGCCGGGTCGACGCCGGCGGGGAGCCGCACCGGCCGGG
The DNA here is from genome assembly GCA_036489275.1 of Myxococcaceae bacterium. Lineage (GTDB taxonomy): Bacteria > Myxococcota > Myxococcia > Myxococcales > Myxococcaceae > RPRB01. Next base: position 18,569 of record DASXGF010000185.1, read on the forward strand.
ACGCCTCCTCCATGTCCGCGAGGAAGCGGGCATAGGCGATTCTCGGTGGGAGGCCCGGGTACAGCCGATCCAGGCCGAGCTCCGGGAGCGTGGCCCGGAGGACCGTCGCCCCTCGGGTCTGGTCGGGCCACCCGATGACCAGGTCGGTGAGGACGAGGCTCTTGCCGTCCTGCGTGGCCACCACGCCGACCGCGATGCCGAGGACGCGCCGCAGGGGAAGCGGGTTCACTCCGCCGGCGCTCGCGATGTCGAGCCGTCCGTTCTCGCGTCCGACGATCCGCACCGGGACGACCCTGGGCGGAAGCCGTGGCGCCCGGGCGGGAGGCTCTGACGCAGGGTGCCGCTCGATCTCCATCTCCGCCTCGTCGGAAGGCAGCTCGATCGCCCGCGCGTCGTCCAGCACCACCGAGCGAAGGAGCAGCTCCGCCCGGGGAGCCAGCTCGGGGATGGGACCGGCCTCGGCCCGCACCGCGTTCACCTCATCGGGCGATGGCGCGGGGTCCAGCTCCAGAGCCCGGAGGCGCGCCTTCAGGCCGACGAGGCCCTCGAGCTTCCTGGCCGGGGCGTAGTATCGCCGCGCGGCCCCGGTGTCCCCGGCGGCGTCGAGGGTCTGTGCGACACGCCAGGCGGTCGCCGGACGGAGGCGGTCAGGCTCGGCCACCGGCCCGAGCTGCTCGAGCGTGTCCCGCAGCACGTCCGGTCCCGCGGCGAGCACCCTGGCCAGGACTCCTTCCAGCTCGGCCCGGGCTCCAGGGTGACCGAGCTCCATGCTCGCCCTGGCGACGCCGACGCGGGCATCGAGCTGGTCCGGCCGCTCCGAAAGGACGGCCTGGAATGCGCGCCGCGCGGATTCCGGATCTCCTCGCTCGAGGGCCTCGATCCCCACGAAGAATTCTGGGTGCTGGGACCAGCCCACCTTCCCGTCGACCGCGGGCGCCACAAAGCGCTTCTCGATGCCGCTGCCCGCGAGCAGGACCGCGAAGACGCCACCAGCCAGGAAGCCCCCGAGGTGCGCGGCGACCGCGACCCCTCCGCCCCGACTGCCGCCCAGCGCGTAATCGGCGAGCTGCAGCACGAACCAGGCGATCCCCCACAACCATGCCGAGATCGCGAACGTCCCTCGGAAGATGCGGATCAACCAGAAGAGGTAGCCCATCCGGACGCGCCGGCGCGCATGCCGGAACGAGAACGCGCCCATGCACCCCGCGATGGCGCCCGAGGCCCCGGCTACCATCCCGTGAAAGTGAGGCTCGGCGGCATACTGCGCGATGGCCGCGAGCAGGCCGCACCCCAGATAGAACGTGAGGAAGAGCAGGCGCCCCCAGCGGTCCTCGAGGAGCGGGCCGCAGATGTAGAAGAACAACAGATTTCCGAGCAGGTGCATCCACCCGAAGTGCAGGAACATCGAGCTGAACCAGCCGGGCTGCCACGGGCCCCGCGATGGGACGAGGGAGAAGCGGCGGAGGAGGCTCGCGTCCGACTCGGTCACGGCGAGCTCGGCGAGCTCGTCGAGCTGCGCCTGCTCCTCGGAGGCGGCGGGCCGTGCCCGCGAGTTGCGCGCCGCGGCCGCCCTGCGCCTGAGGATGGGCTCGTAGGTCGGTCCGACGAACCGCTCGACGAAGTTCGTAGGGAGTACCAGGTCCGGCTGCTGCCCCCAGCGGCGCATCACCTCCCGCGCTTCCTTCTCGCCGTCGGATCCGATGGGGAAGACCCACGTGACGAGGAACGCCAGGGCGCAGGCCACGGCGATGCCGATGCTGATCACCGGCATCCGGTCGACGGTGTGGTCGTCTACTCCGACGGGAATGAGGATGAACACGCGGCCGAAGCCCCCGGCTCGGAGAAGATCGTACGGTCGGGGAAGGAGCCGGGTCATCTTCCCGGCTCTGCCGAAGTGTGGCCCGGAGGGCGCGTTCACCCCACCCGGAGCGCGCCGCCCGCCGAGCGCGTCCTGCGCCGTAGACGGGTCGTGGTCACTTCCCCGCGGGCGCGACGATGGCCTGGAAGACCTTCGAGGACACCCTGTCGAAGGACCGCTCAGCCGGCGCCGTGCACGGAGCGAGTCATCTCCTCCGGGCCGGCATAGCGCGGGAGGGTCTCACGCTCGGCGCCCGTGGGCAGTCGCCGCGCTCCCGAGCGCTTTTCGATCTCCCCCATCAGCCGCCAGTAAGCCTCCTTCGGAGGCACTCCCGGGTAGAGACGGTCCAGACCGAGGTCACCGAGGCTGGCTCGGAGAACGGTCGAGCCCTTGCCGCCGTCGGGCCAGGAGAGCACGAGGTCGGTGAGCACGGTGGCGCGCCCGTCCTCCGCCGGCACCCGCCCCAGCGCCAGCGCGAGAATCTTCCCGAACGGAAGCGAATGGGTCCCCGTCGCGCTCGAGACCCGGAGCCCGGCGTCGTCCACGCCGTCGATCCGCACCGGCACGATGCGCGGCGGCGGCGGCGCAGCGGGCTCCGGGGCTTCGTGCACCGGCCGGAGCTCGATGTCCAGATGGGTGTCCTCGGACGGCAGCTCGATGGAGCGCGGCTCTTCGGGGGCGAACTTCCGGAGCAGGGCGGCCACGCGCTTGTGAAGCTCGGGCTCGTGCTCGGTCAGCCTGGCCACCGAGTGGAGCGCCTCCACCCTTGGCTCCGGATCCAGCTCCAGCGAGCGGACGCGGGCCTTGTGACCGACCAGCCCCTCCATGCGCGTGGCCACCTCGTAGAAGGGGGGCGCGCCGTCCCGGTCGCCGTCGGCGTCGAGGCGCTGCGCCACCCGCCAGGCCAGCGCGGGACGCAGGGCGCGGGCCTCGGCGGCGGGACCGAGCTCCTCGAGCGTCACCCGGAGCAGCTCGGTGGTACCGGCCAGCGCCCGGCCGAGAACCTCGTCGACCTGGAGAAGGGCGCCGGGATCGCCCAGGAGGAAGGTCGCCCGCGCCAGGCCGGCCCGGGCATCGAGCTGGTCCGGTCGCTCCGCCAGCACTCGCGAGAACGCCTCGTGCGCGGCCGTGGCATCGTTCTTCGCCAGGGCCTCCGTCCCCACGAAATAATCCGGGTGCTGGACCCAGTCGCCGGGGCGCTCGCGCGTCGGCGGAGTCACGCTCTTCAGGAGGTTCCGGAGAACGGGCATCGAGGCACTGCACCGCGGCGCGACGCGCGCGTTCTACGTTGAACACCACTCTCCGTGGAACTGGTTCTTCGAGACCTCCAGGGAGGGTGCCGGTCGACCCCGACCGCATCTGAAGCGGTCGTCCGGCGGGGGCGGACGTTCACGCTGCCAGCGCACACCCGCGCACGGCTCAGC
>DASXGF010000451.1:0-2230 GCA_036489275.1 Myxococcaceae bacterium
ACCTCCGAGCGCGTGGGTCGTGCCATCCCCCTTCATCTCCGGCATCGAGCCCATGGCCGGCATGTCGTATTCGAAGGCGAACCGCGCTCCGTCGACGGGCTTCCCCGCCGAATCACGCACGGTGACCAGGAGGCGGTTGTCGCCCGTGGTCGGTGGATCCGGATCCAGGACGAGGTCGACCTTGAGGTCTCCGGCGGAGACGGATTGCCCGGTCGGCGGCTTGCTACACGCCAGGGCGAGGACGAGCACCAGGGCGAGGTGCGTTGGTCTCATCGGACCACCTCCAGCGACCCGCCGACGGCCCGCTCCAGCTCCGCCAGCCTTTGCTCGCGGAGGGCAACGTGGCGGACCAGCTCGAGCCGCTGCATGAGGGCCTCGCGCTCGCTGTCGAGGACGGTGAGCAGCCCCACGCGCCCCGCGGCATACCCGGAGATCGCGCTGCTCAACGCCTGCTTCGCGAGTGGCACCAGTTGCTCCTGGATCTCCACCAGCCGCTGCTCAGTGCGGAGCTGCGCGGCCGAGGCGACGACCTCGGACTGGATCCGCACCCGGAGCGCGTCGGCGAGAGCCCGGCCGGCCTCGAGTCGCGCGCGCGCCGCCGCGACCGCCGGCTCGACCTTGTTTCCCCGCCAGATGGGAAGATTCATCTGCAGGCCCAGGAAGAGAAAATTGTTGGGGGGGGCCTGATTGAAGGTGTGCATGTAGGCAACGAGCGGAGTCAGGTCGGGGACACCGGACGCCCCGGCCAGCTTCTCCCGTGCCTCGGCGGCCTGAACGATGCTCGCCGCCACCTCGAGTTCGGGGCGCTCCTTCTTCGCCCGGGCCAGAAGCACGTCGTCCGGAGGAAGAGCGCGTGGCGTGGCGAGGTCCTCGGTCGATCCGGACAGGTCGGACGGCGTTCGATCTAAGAGTGCGGCGAGCTTCACCCGCGCGACCGTCTGCTCCGCGAGAAGGGACTCGTGGACGCCTTCCTCCTTGAGCACCTCGGTGTCGGCCTTGAGCCGGTCCACCACTTCGGACTTGCCTGCGGCAATGCGCGAGGCGGCCACCGAGGAAAGGCTTCGGAGAACGCCGAGCATCTCGTCGTGGATGACCAGCGTGCGCTCGGCGACGGCCAGATCGACGTAGGCCCGCGTGACGTCACGCTCGACGTCCCGGAGTCGGGAAGCGGCCTCGGCCTGGGCCACCTTCGCCTCCGCCGCGGCCGCATCGCTCTTCGCCTGAAGCTTGCCTCCCAGAGGGAAGGTCTGGCTCAGCTGGAACATGATGGGGACGACCGAGAAATCGACCGGTCCGTTCCAGTACTGGACCAGGAACATCGGGTCGTCGAGGGCGCCCGCCGGCGAGACCGACGAGGCGGACGCTCGGGCCAGGGCCAGGGCGGCGCGAAGCTCGGGGTTCCGCTCGCGGGCATCGGCGAGCAAGTCAGGAAGACGTAGGGGTGGGACGGCGCTCAGCGCCAGCAGCAATGCAAGCGAGGTGGACAAGCAGACCTCCGGATCGAGGGTTGACTGCGCGGACGCGGACAGCGACCGGCGGTCGGCTCAGATCAGGAGGATGCGTGTTTCCGAGAGCGGCGGACGTGAGGGTGGCGCGGCGCTCCAGGCCAGCGCCACCGCCGGGAGAGCTGCGATGGCCGGCGGGAGCTGGAGCGCGAACACCAGAGGTTGGGCGATCTCGCGCGCCTGATGCTCGAGCTTTCCCGCCTCGAGAGGGACATCCACCTGATGACGGCAGCAGCTCTCAGCCGCCAGGCCCGGACTGGCCGCGGAAGTCTGGTCCGGGCAGTCATGGGCGGTCATCTCCACGCCAGTGGTGCGACAGACCGCACGGATGCGCTCGACGGTCGGTGCCACGAGCACCGCAGTGATCACGAGAAGCGCGACGACCGAGCGAACCACGCAGCGATTCTTATAGCGCTGAGACCGAGAGACCGGCAAGGGCATCCCCGGAGTCGTCGTTGTCTGGGTCGACGAGGTCGCGGGTCTCGTTACGTCCCCCTTCATCGGGACATTCGAGATTGCGCATGAGTCGGAGCGGACGGCGGTGCCGATGAGTCCGTGATCGCCCGTGATTGAGGTGCAGGCAGCCGTATAGCGGGTGCCGGCGAAGCAGTTCGGCGTTGATCGCCACGGTCATGGTGCTCGTCGACATCAGCAGCGCCGCGGCCGCAGGCGGAAGCAGCACGCCCCGACTGAAGAGGACGCCGGCGGCGTGAGCGAGGGCGGCT
>DASXGF010000468.1:0-3927 GCA_036489275.1 Myxococcaceae bacterium
ACGTAGGTGCCGCGGGCGATGTACTCCTTCAGGATGTCGTTCTGGACCGTGCCCGAGAGCTTCTCCAGCGGCACGCCCTGCTGCTCGCCGACCGCCGCGTAGAGCGAGAGGAGGATCGCCGCGGTCGAGTTGATGGTCATCGAGGTCGAGACCTCGCCGAGGGGAATCCCCTTCAGCAGCACCTCCATGTCCCGGAGCGAGCTGATCGACACCCCGACCTTGCCCACCTCGCCGCGCGCCCGCGGGTGGTCCGCGTCGCGCCCCATCTGGGTGGGGAGATCGAAGGCCACCGAGAGACCGGTCTGCCCGGACTTGAGGAGGTAGTGGTACCGGGCGTTCGCGTCCTCGGCGCTCCCGAAGCCGGCATACTGGCGCATCGTCCAGTATCGGCCGCGGTACATGGTGGGCTGGATGCCTCTGGTGAAGGGCGCCTCGCCGGGGAAGCCCAGCCTCCGGAGGTAGTCCACGTCGGGGTTCGGCGGCGCGTCGACCGGCCCGAGCTCGATGTCGCTCGTGGTGCGGAACACGTCCTTCCGCTCGGGAGACTTCGCCCGGGCCTTCGCCCAGATCTGATCCAGCCAGCGTCGGCGCTCGTCGGCCATGACCTACTCCACGGTGAGCAGCTTGGCGTTGGCTTCCACCGCGCTGCCCTCCTTCGCGAACACCTCGCCCACGGTGCCGCCCTTGGGGCTCTTCAGCTCGTTCTCCATCTTCATCGCCTCGACCACGATGAGCGCCTCGCCCTCGGTGACCTGCTGCCCGGGAGCCACCAGGACCCGGACCACCTTGCCCGGCATCGGCGCGGTGACCAGGACCTTCCCGCTGACGCTGAACCCGGCCGCGCCGGCGCGCAAGCGGAGCGCCCGCTCGTCCGCCACGTCGATGGTCACCACCTCGGAGCCAACCAGGACCTCGACCTCGTCCCCCGACTCGTCGAGCTCCACGTCGTACGAGCGTCCGTCCACGAGGAGCGAGACCGCGCCGTGCTCCAGCACCTGCGCGTCCACGATGTGGCTCTTGCCGCCCAGCCGGAGCTGGTACTTGCCCTCGCCCAGGTCCTCGATGTCCACCGCGACTGAGTCCTTCGCGCCCCGGATGCGCGTGACGTAGCGCTTGGCGTCGTTCACCGGCGGCTCCCCCGGGCGCGCATTCGCCAGGGCGACGGACCGGCCGACTGCCCCGACACCGAGGTGAGGCTCCGGCGTCTCCGCGCGTCGCGCTGGTAGGCGTCCACCACCGCGGCGATCAGCGCCGCTTCCTCGAGCGCAGGGTCCTGGCGCCCGAGGAGCGCGGCGTGGTTCCGAGGAAGGAAGCCGGTGTCGTAATTCCCGCCGACGAACTCGGGGTGGGCGAGGATGGCGCGCAGGTAGCGGATGTTGGTGGTGATTCCCTTCACCACGTACTCGGAGAGCGCTCGCCGCGCGCGGGCAATGGCCTCGGGCCGGGAGGGCGCCCAGACCGAGAGCTTGGAGATCATCGGGTCGTAGACCGTGGGCACGGTGTAGCCCGGATACACCCCCGAGTCGTCGCGCACGTTGGGTCCGGCCGGAACTCGCAGATAGGTGATGCGGCCGGGGCTGGGCATGAAGTTCTGCGCCGGATCCTCGGCGTAGACGCGGACCTCGATGCTGTGGCCGCGTGGCGCCTCGGTGCGGAAGCCGAGGGCCTCACCGCGCGCGACGCGGATCTGCCAGGCCACCAGGTCGAGGCCGGTGACCCACTCGGTCACCGGGTGCTCCACCTGGAGCCGGGTGTTCATCTCCAGGAAGTAGAAGCTCCGGTGCCGGTCGACGAGGAACTCCACCGTTCCCGCTCCGACGTAGCCCACCGTCTTCGCCGCGCGGACCGCCACCTCGCCCATCGCCGACCGCATCTCGGGGGTGAGGATCGGCGAGGGCGTCTCCTCGACGACCTTCTGGTGCCGCCGCTGCGCCGAGCACTCGCGCTCGTTGAGGTGAACGGTGTTCCCCGCCTGGTCGGCGAACACCTGGATCTCCACGTGGTGCGGCTCCTCCAGGTACTTCTCCAGATAGACGGCGTCGTTGCCGAAGGCGTTGAGGGCCTCGCTCTGGGCAGCGCGCCACGCCGAGTCGAATTCCGCGAGCCGGTCGACCCGTCGCATGCCCTTGCCGCCGCCGCCACCCGCCGCCTTCAGCATCACCGGGAAGCCGACCTTCTCGGCATAGGCGCGGGCCTCGGTCACCGAGGGGAACGGGGCCGTGCTTCCCGGGACGACCGGCACGCCGGCCTTCTCCATGTTGGCCCGGGCACGGGTCTTCTCGCCCATCGCGTCCATGGCCGCGGCGGGCGGGCCGATGAAGACGATGCCCGCGGCCTCGCACGCCCGGACGAATGCGGCGTTCTCGCTGAGGAAGCCGTAGCCGGGATGGATCGCATCCGCGCCGGAGGCCTTCGCCGCGTCGAGCACCCGGGCGAACGAGAGGTAGGACTCGCGAGAGGGCGGCGGGCCGATGCGGAAGGCCTCGTCCGCCATCCGCACGTGGAGGGCGGTGCGGTCCGCGTCCGAGTACACGGCGACGGTGGGGATGCCGAGCTCGCGGCACGTGCGGATGATCCGCACGGCGATCTCCCCGCGGTTGGCGATCAGGACTTTCCGGAGGGGTCTCGTTCCCTGGGCCACCCTGCTCGCTTAGCACGGGCGAGCGAGCGAGGGCGTCCTCCGCCGGGGTCCCCCGCATGCATCGCCAGCCCTACCTTTCTCGAAGCGTGGTGAACCTCGGGAGAAGGCGACGGTCATGAAACGAACTGCATGGCGATGGGTGGGGACGGGAGTCCTCGCGGGGGCCGCGACGCTCTGGCCGGTGACGGCGCTGGCGCAGACGTCGGGTGGGGCGAGCAGCACCGGCGCAGGGTCGGTCGGCGGCAACGCCGGCGCTCCGATGGGCACCGGAACCGCGGGGACCACCACGCCCGGAACGGGCGCGGGCTCGCTCGGGCCCGGGACGGGGACGGCGCGTGACAGCACCGGCGCGTACTCCGGGACGGGTGGCTCGGGGACGACGACCGGCAGCGACGGCACACTGAACTCGCCATCGCCCGCTCCGGCCACGGGTGGATCGGGCGCGGTGAATCCGAACGCGGCGGGCGCTCCGGGCACCGGAAACGCTGCGGGGCAGCAGAGCACGACCGGGAGCGGCCTCGGGCAACCGGGCACGGGGGGCGCGATGGGCCAGCCGAGCACCGGAACGGGGATCGGTCAGTCGACGACCGGAACCGGAACGACGGGGACTGGCGCGACCGGAACCGGCGCCACCGGCACGGGGACGACAGGCACGGACACGTCGGGCACCGGCGGGACGGGAACGGCCGGGACTGGTACCGCCGGCACCGGGACGACGGGCACCGGCGCGCCCGGAACCGGGACCGGAGCTCCAGGCAGCGGGCTGGGCACTGGCGGGGCAGGGACGACGGGCACGTACCGCGCTCCGGGCTCCAGCCCGACCGACTCGACTGGGACCTACCGGGTGCCAGGCACGGATCCCGGCACGACGAGCGGCGGAACCCCCGGGACGGGACCGACTGGCTCCGGGACCACGGGAACCGGGACGACAGGAACGGGCACGGGAACGACCGGGCCCGGCACCAACGGATTCCCACAGACCGGCTCCGGAAACGGCCGCTGACGCACGGCCTGGGCGGGCTGATCGCGAGCTCGCCGGCCACCTCGCACGAGGGCCTCGGGCCGCGGCAACGTGCGTCGACGTGAGCGGTCGGCCAGGGCGGGGCCGGGCCTGACCCTCCGCCGAGCGTCGCAACGGGTTCCCCGAGACGTCCGTCGTGCATCCGTCGTGCGCGCGGCAACGACGCCAGCCGCTCGGAGCGCTCGCGTGGACCACGAACCGGACGGAATCGCTGACCGGTCACGGCACGCCAACCCAGCACGACGCGTGTCTGCCATCGAGCGTG
>DASXGF010000480.1:0-3188 GCA_036489275.1 Myxococcaceae bacterium
GGCCCAGGACCCGCACGAGAGCAGACAGCAGGGCACGAGGATCAGAAGCGTGAGCGTGGGCTTTCGGTCCATGTCTTCGCGAGCTCTGCTCGTCCAACCCCGCCGCGCCCCGGCCGGCATCTTACCGCGAGGCAGTGGCCGACACCCCGGCGCGTGCCTACCGCCGTGCACGCTAGCCCGAGACCGGAGCGAAGGTCCGTTGCAGGCACTGCCGCAGGTCGAGGGGTGGAGTCCAGCCGAGTTGCCGTCGCGCCTTCTCGTTCGTGTAGCGCAGTGGCTTCAACCGCGACTCGAAGCGGCAGGGGATCAGGATCTGCGGCAGCTTCAAATTTCGGCGGAAGACGGTCGCGAACGCCACCCGCACGCCCAGGAATGCGGCGGCGTAGGGAACGGGAATGCGCCACCCGGACATTCCGGTCCGGCGCAGGTACTCCCCGAGGAAGGTCCAGATCCGCTCTCCCGGGCCGTCGACGACGTTGAAGGTCTCGCCACCCGCCCGCGGATCGACCACCGCCAGCGCGAAGAGGTCGGCGCAGTTCTCGACGTGGGTCATGGGCATGCGTGCCAGAGGGCTCACCACCAGGTGGACCTTCGAAACCTGCAGGCCCATTGCCGCCAGGTATGCGCGCTCGGGGCCCCAGATGAATCCTGGCCGGAGCACGGTCAGCGCCCACCCGTGCTCTGCGGCGGCGCGACGGACGATCCGTTCCTGCCACGACTTGGCGATCGAGTAGCCGTCGCGCTGGTACAGCTCGGGCACCGGCTCGATGGGCGAATCCTCGTCGAGCACGTCGTCGATCGCGCTCCAGTCGTACACCGCGAAGCTGCTGGCCAGGACCAGCCGCCGGCACCCGCTGCGGCCCATGGCCGCCAGAAGACGCTCGGTCCCCACCACGGTGGTGGCGAACTGAGCGTCCTCGCCTCCGCCTCCCGCGACGGCCAGATGCACCAGCACGTCCACTCCCGCGAAGGTTGCCTCGAGATCGCGGCTCACCCGCAGGTCCGCGCGGACCACCTCCACCTCCGGTCCCCATCCCAGCGTCTCGACCCCGGAGGACGGTCTGACCATCGCCCTCACGGCGACGCTCCGGCCGAGCAGCGCCTGCACCACGGACCGACCGAGGAAGCCGGCCGCGCCGGTCACCAGCGCTCTCATCCTCGTCCTCCTTCGTGGAGGCGGAGCGGTGCCACCACGGACTCGCCGGCGGGGGGCCTCAGTGCCTCCTCCATCCGGTTGACCTCCAGGACCTGCCTCAGCGTGACCGGCGGCGCGCCCCCGTGCTGCAGGGCCCGGTACGTCCTGCCGAGCAGCTCGAAGAGCCCCTCGTAGCTTCCCGGGCCTCCGGTGAACTTCCTGAGCAGCGTGCCGATCGCCGACCGGCGGATGGCCTTGGCCTCGGCCAGGCCGTTGAGGAAGGGGCGCAAGGGCTTTGGCCCCGGCCGCAGCCCGTCGAAGGTGAGGCGGGTCTCGAAGAGATTGGCGCTGGCCTGCGTCCGGGTCCCGTACACCCGGAGCCAGAAGGCATCGGGCTGGGCCGAGGCGCTGAAGGCCAGCGAGGCGGTTCCCCGCTCCGCCTCCACCACCGCGCGGAACTCGTCGTAGGGAAGCACCGTCTGCGAACGCTTCACCCACGCCGTCCGGGCGCTCTGGTGGGGTCCGACGAAGAGGTGGGCCAGGGACGCCAGATGGGGAAGGAAGTCGGCGAGGGCTCCTCCCCGCAACGCGAGCGCGGGGTGGGGTGCGTTCGGATCGGCGAACCCATCCGGCCCGAGAATGGAGAGGCAGATCGTCACCTCCACGTGGACCACCGTGCCCAGCGCGCCCGATTCGACCCGCCGGAGGATCTCTAGGGGAGCTTGGTTGAAGAGATAGTTGTAGTCCTCCACCAGCAGCAAACCGTGCTCCTCCGCCTTGTGGGCGAGCGCCTCCAGCTCGGCGAGGGTCGGGGTCGCCGGCTTCTCGACGATCACGTGCGCCCCGGCCTCGAGGGCCGCCTGGGCGATGCGGAAGTGCGAGCCCGGAGGAGTGGTGACGTGGACAACGTCGGGTCGCGCCTCGGCGAGCATCGTCCGGTGGTCGGTGAACCAGCGTGGGACGTGGTGGCGCTCGGCGGCGCACTCCGCGACCGAGGGAGAGAGGTCGCAGACCGCGACGACCTCGACCCCGGGCAAGGTCCCCAGGCAGGTCAGGTGCTGTCGGGCGATCTGCCCGGCTCCGATCACCGCCGTCTTCATTCTCTGGCCTCCACGACCTCTCGCAGGAAGCCGTCGAGGACGGCTGCCGCGGCGTTCCAGGAATATCGGTCCTCGGCGAGGCGGCGCGCCGAAGCCCCGATGCGGCGGGCGAGCGCGGGATCCGCGAGCAGCCCGAGCACCGAGGCGGCGAAGCTCGCGGGCTCGTCCGCGATGAGCAGCTGCTCTCCGGGCACGGCCTCGATCCCTTCGGCTCCGAGGGCTGTGGAGACGATCGCCTTCCCCATCGCCATCCCTTCCACGATCTTCAGCCGGGTCCCCCCTCCGAGCCGGAGCGGGACCACGAGCACGGCAGCGGCGGCGAGCTCCGGCCGGAGATCTTCGACGAATCCCACCACCTCGATCCCCGGTCCGGAAAGTGCCTGGACCGCCGGTGGAGCGCCCTTGCCCAGGATCTTCAGGCGAGCCGCGGGGTGGGCTGCGGCGATGCGGGGCCAGACCTCACGGGTGAACCACAGCACTCCGTCGATGTTGGGAAGCGTGGAGAGAAGGCCGAAGAAGAGCACCGTCCGGCCATCGCCGGCCGCTCCGGGAGCCGCGGGCCGGTAGAACTCGACGTCTGCGGCGTTGGGGACCACGGCGGTCCGGGTTCCGGGGACCTCCGCCAGCACCCGGTCGCGGTCGGCCAGGCTGCAGACGTACACCCCGGAGGCGCTCCGGAACGCCGTGCGCTCCTCGGAGCGGAGCTTCCGCCAGTTGAGGGCGGAATAGACCTTCCGGCCGACACCGCCCGTTCGACCGAACTGACGGACCATGTCGTAGGCGATCTCGTGGGCGTCGATCAACAGCGGCGGAGGAGCGCGCCCCGACGCCGCCCGGCTCGGACGATGGTGCGCCAGGTAGGGGAACTCGAGATTCACGACGTCGAACTGGATCCGCCGGTGGATCTCGTCCAGCGCGGCGTCGAGCGCCGAGACCGTGTAGCGGTGGTGCTC
>DASXGF010000554.1:0-7465 GCA_036489275.1 Myxococcaceae bacterium
CCGGGCCCCGACGGTGATGGTGTTCACGTCTCCGCGGAGGACGGTGTTGTACCAGACCGAGGACTCCTCCCCGATCTCCACGTGGCCGATGACGTGCGCGCCGTCGGCGACGAAGACCGAGGGGTGAAGGCGCGGCGCCACTCCATGGAAGGAGCGGACTCCCATCAGGCAGCCTCGGTCCTGGGCTGCGCCGGCGGAACTGGCGGGAGGTCCACGATGCCGTACTCGACCCCGAGCAGCGCGCTCGGCGAGCCGTGGGTGACGCGGACCCGGGCCCGGGCGCCCACCGGCGCGGTCCCGTCGAAGTTCACCGTCCGGTTCTCCGGAGTCCGGCCGAACCGACGCGCGGGATGGGACCTGCTCGGACCCTCCACCAGGACCTCCACCTCGTGATCGACGAGCGCCACGCCGATCTCCCCGCTGATTCCCCGCTGGAGGCTCTGGAGGCGCTCGAGCCGCTCGACCTTCACCTCGTGGGGGACGGGCCCCCACTCGGCTTCCTTCAGGCCGGCCACGGTGCGGGGCCGCGCGGAGAAGACGAAGGAGAACTGGTTCTCGTAGCGGACCTGGTCGGTGAGCTCGAGCGTCTTGCGAAAGTCCTCCTCGGTCTCGCCGGGGAACCCCACGATGATGTCGGTGGTGACGGCGATGCCCGGGCGGGCGGCGCGCAGGGCGGCCAGCCTTTCCAGATAGGTGGCCACCGTGTAGTCCCGCTTCATCCGGCGGAGGACGTCGTCGCTGCCGCTCTGGACCGGGAGGTGGAAGTGCGGCGCGATCCGCGGCTCGCTGCGGAAGGCGTCGATGAGCGCGTCGGAGAGGTCATGGGGGTGGCTGGTGGTGAAGCGCACCCGCTCGATGCCCGGGACCTGCGCCACCCGCAGGAGCAGATCGGCGAAGGAGATGCCGCCCCGGTAGGAGTTGACGTTCTGCCCGATGAGCGTGACCTCGCGGACGCCCACGACGGTGAGCGCCGCCACCTCCTCCAGCACCTCGACGAAGGGCCGGCTGACCTCCCGGCCGCGGGTGTGCGGCACGACGCAGAAGCTGCAGACGTTGTCGCAGCCCTTCATCACCGTGACGAACTCACTCACCTTCCCCGCCGAGCTGTCCGGGTCCGCGCGGGGGAAGACGTACTCCTCGGAGTCCACCCAGGCGGTCTCGGCGACCCGCACCCGGTCCTCGACCACGCGGGTGACCAGCTCGGGCAGCTTGCCGATGGCGTCCGGCCCGAAGACGAAATCCAGGTACGGGACGCGGGTGAGGAGCTTGCCCTTTTCCTGCTGGGCGACGCATCCACCGACGGCGAGCAGCGCGCCACGCTGCGTCTTGATCGACCGGTAGCGGCCGAGCGCGGAGAGCATCTTGTCCTCGGCCTTTTCGCGAATCGCGCAGGTGTTGAGGATGATGAGGTCCGCCTGCTCCGCGGTGGGCGTGGGGCGGTAGCCGATGGTCGCCAGCGCCTCGCCCATGCGGAGCGAGTCGTTGACGTTCATCTGGCAGCCGAAGGTGTGGACGAAGTAGCGCTTCACGGGAGCCCGGCCCGGTTCAGATAGCCGGGACCGCCCGGCGGAGGCAAATGGGGCCGCACGCGGGGTCAGGCGCCCCCGACCCGAAGAAACCGCGGGCTCCGGGTTTCAGCCCGCGACGCTCTTGGCAGCCTCGTCGATGAGCGCGGCCACCTCGACCGGCTTCGAGGCGAGCGAGGCGTGGCCCGCAGCGAGGGTGATCACCTTCCGGGCGCCGATCCGGGCAGCCATGCGCCTCTCGTTGTCCGGCGCGATCATCCGGTCCTCGCTGGAGATCTGGTACCACGAGGGCTTGCTCTTCCACGCAGGGGTGCCCGAGGGATCCCCGGCGATCTTGGCGAGCGGCGCCTTCTGCGTCACGGCCATCACCCGCGCCTCATCGGCCGGGAGGTCCTGGCAGAAGCTCTCCCGGAACTTCTTGGGGTCGATCCAGAGATAGCCGTCGCCATCGAGCGAAATGTTCGCGCCCCCCGGAGCAGAAGGGGTCGCTTCGCCGAGGGTTCCCAGGCTCTCCCCGGCGTCGGGAACCCAGGCTGCGATGTAGACCAGGCCCACCACGTTGGGGGCGGTTCCGGCACCGGTGATGACCATCCCTCCGTAGGAGTGGCCCACGAGGAGCACCGGCCCCTTCTGCTGCGCGACCATCTTCCGCGTCCGCTCCACGTCGTCGGCCAGCGAGGTCAACGGATTCTCGACCGCGCGGATGTCGGAGTGCCCCAGCTTGTCGAGCTGGAGGATCACCTTTCCCCAGTGTGCCGCGTCACCCCAGAACCCGTGCACCAGAACGATTGTCGGAGCGGCCATTGCTTTTTTCCCTCGCTGCGAAATGGAGGCGCAGTTCGAGCCGGTCCCGGGAAGCGAAGCAAGTGACGCTCCTGGAAACGCCGGCGCGCTGTCGGACACCTCGCAGTTCCCGCTCCGTCACTTGAAGAGCGCGGGCCAGGCCTCGGCGAAGCAGGTCTCGGGGGATCCGCCCAGGACGACCGTGAACAGTGTTCCGTCGAGACCGACTCTCCAGAAGACGTTGTCCGGGCAGGGGTTCCCGCCGTTCGTGGTGCAGGACGGGTCGTAGGTGGCGCACGACCTCCCCAGGCTCCCCGAGTAGGACAGACCGGTTGCAGAAGCTGCGTCGGTGACGACTCGTGGCCATCGGCCCGCGGATCACTCGCGTCGCAACGCTCACAGCGCGTGGGCTCGCCGCCGTCTCGGGGTCACCCGGCGAGAGACAGAGTGAGGACCCCCAGCACGCAGAAGAGCAGGCTGTACATCAGCCCCTCGACGACCCCACGGAGCACGAACCGCAGTGGACCTGCGCCGGTCACTTGAGGACCTCGAGCTCGGCCTGCGTGAGGCTCGTGTCGGGGCCGTCCCAGTCGAAGGTGTCGGAACCGAGGCGCACCGGCCCGTGGGCAGCGACCGCCCGGGCCAGCCGTTCCTTCGGGTTCCCGAGGAGTCGGCGAACGAAGCGCAGGCTGAAGACGGCCCGCCACACCGAGGGGATGGGGACCGCGTCCGAGGGCATCGAGAGGGGTGTGCCCATGGTCAGTCTCCCCACTCGGCCACGGCGTCGGGCGAGGGGACCTGCATCGATCCACCGACGAAATGGAACTGGGCCGCCAGGGCGAGCACGCCGAGGCTGACGATGAGAACGAATGCGGCGATCAGCGAGCGGGTCGCCGGGACAAGAATCCGGTGAGTCTGGGTCGTCATGGTTGGCCTCCGGGAAGCGAGTCGGGCGCCGGAGCAGCGGCGCGGTGGAGCGGCACTGCAGGGTCGGTGCCGCGCATCGGAGGGGGGCCTTCTCGTCTCATCTCGGGCACTTGGGCATGCCGAGGCCCGGCCACCCGCCCCGAGCGCTCACGAGCGCTCATGAGCGCTCGGCGCGAGCTTCAGCTCGCTGGACGACGCAGACCGAGCCGCGCCATCAGGCGCTGCACGTAGATGCGTGGCCGCTCCATCTCCCGGGCCACGGCCGCGAGGTTTCCCCGGTGCTCGACAAGGAGCCTCGACAGACGGTCGCGGAGCTCCTCATCCTCGGACGACAGCTGAGCCGACCCGGTGGGGCTCCTCTGGATCCGGTCGAGCATGCCACTCGGGACATGCTGGGGACCGATCACCACCGCGCCCTCACCGTCTGGAATCGCCAGGTCGGCAGCCGCGAGAAGCAGCTTTCGGATCTCGCGCACGTTCATGGGCCAGTCGTGCAGCAGGAGCGCCCGGAGCGTCTCTAGCTCGAAGCGAACACTGTCCGCGCCCGCAGGGAGCGGCGTCAGGACATTGCGGATGAGGAGGCCCAGGTCCTCGCGGCGTTCCCGCACCGCGGGGATTCTCACCGTGAGCAACCCGAGGCGTGCGTGAAGGTCGTGGCGGAACCGCCCCTCGTCGACCATCGTCCGGAGGTCGCGATGGGTCGCGGCGATCACCTGGATGTCCACCGGCAGCTCGCGCTCGCCGCCCAGCGGCCGGACTCGTCGTTCCTCGAGCACCCGGAGGAGCTTGGCCTGGAGCGCCGGTGACATCTCCCCGACCTCGTCGAGGAGCAACGCGCCCTCGTGGGCAGCGCGGATGAGCCCGGCCCGGTCGGAATGTGCGCCGGAGAAGGCTCCCTTCACGTGCCCGAAGAGCTCGTCCTCGAGGAGATGCTCCGGCAGCGCTGCGCAGTTGACCGCCACCAGGGAACCTGATCTTCCCGACTGCTGGTGCAGCCAGCGTGCAGCGAACTCCTTTCCGGCGCCGGACTCGCCGACGATGAGCAGGTCATGAGACCTGCGCGCGAGCCGCGCGGCGCGCCTGAGCTCCTCGGCGAATCCGGCATGAAAGGTCAACGGTTCTGCGGCGTCCGGCATCGTCGGACTCTCGCGAGCGCCCGCTGTCTCGTCCCGCAGCAGAAAGAAGGTCCGCCCAACCTCGATCAGCCCATTCCGGACCTGACGCTCCTCGCCTGTGAGCAGCCGCTCACCCTCGACGTAGGTCCCGTTGCTCGAGCCTTCGTCCCGGATGCTCATCCCCTCGGGCGTCAGCCGAAGAAGGACATGGCTCGCGGACGCGTAGGGATCGTCGATGGCCACCTCGAGCGTGTTCGCGCGCACTTCCACGCCGGCCGGGCCTCGGAAGATGCGCACCGCATCCACGCCTTCGAGCCAGTGTCGGAACGAGGGGAGGCCCGGTTCATCGGCCGAAAGCAGCCGCACCAGCATCGGCGGAACCCGTGGCAGCTCGGGGCCTGCGCCTCGGGATGGATTCCTGAGCGTCTCCCGGGTCTTGCTGCCGAACGCCACGTGTCGAACCTACGCCAAAGGCGGATGGCTGCGCGCGGATCCAGCCTTCAGGGGGCTGGAGGGGTCATCCGTTCCACGTCCGTGAGCAGGCTGGAGAGACGGCTCCCCGCAGAGCCGAGCGGGACGAGCTCGCGCCTGGCCTGCTGGACGAGTGCGTCCGCTTCCGACCTCCGGCCCAGGCCGGAAAGGCAACGTGCGCGGAGAAGCTCGACCTCGATCAACGGAGCGCTCCCCGGGTCGACCAGGGAGGCCAGCAATTCCTGCGCCCGCGCGAGAAGGGGCTCGCCTTCGGTGGAACGACCCGCAGCACAGAGCGCCATTCCTCGTGCCTGGGCCGCCACCGCCTGCGAGCGCGGGAGCTGCGCCAAACGAGGCGCCTGAGCCTCCCGGACCACCTCCTTGGACGTGGAGAGAGCCTCGTCGACGCCCCCCTCTTGCAGCGCGAGGCGCGTCAGCGCCGCCCCCGCCAGAACACGCCGGGTGAGATCGTTCCGGCTGTCCGACGCCGAGAGCGCCAGCGTCTGTCGGAGCTCGGGGCGGGCCTCGTCGGGCCTTCCGGCCTCGATGCCGAGAAGCCCGAGCGCCAGGTGAATCTCCGCTTCCGGGTGTGCTGCCGAAGGTCGGGCGCTGCGCAGGACCGCGAGGGCCTCGTCGACGAGCGTCCTGGCCTCGGTCAGGGCACCCAGCGCGATCCGGGCCTTGGCAAGCGACACTGTCGCGTAAGTGCGTGGGAGCGTCAGCTGGCGCTCGGCCCACACGGCCCGGGCCTCCTCGAGGCTCTTTGCAGCGTCTTCGAACCGCCCCAGCCCGAGGTACGCCACCCCGAGGCGGGTCAGCGCCTGCGCGTGGGTGTTGCTTCCCCGGCGCGCACGGGCGAGGGCGGCGGTCGTGGACTCGATGAGCCGGAGCGCCTCATCGCGCCGCTGGCCGCGCTCGAGCATCGTGGCTCCGAGCAAGCCGTCGTTCTGCAGAGCGAGGAAGTGCTCGGCACCGACGATCCGGCCGTAGCCGTCGTGGGCGGTCCGGTAGTCGTCCTCCGCTCCGGACAGGTTGCCGTTGCTGTCGCGGATCTCGGCACGAAGCGAATAGGCATTGGGGATCAAGAAGCCGGGCCGAGGAAGCTCGGTGGCAAGCGCCACGGCCTCGTCCGCGACCCTCTCGGCACGGTCAGGCTTGTTCTCGGCACGGAGGGTCTGGGCGAGATAGAACAGCGTGCCGGCACGGCCCTGGCTCTGCGGATAGTGCTTGCGGAACAGAGCCGCCGCCCGTTCCAGCACTGCGGTGGCACGGGGAAGGTCGGGCGAATCTCCGGCGCGAAGAAGGTTGCCGCGCATCTTCAGCACCTGGGCGAACACCTCGGACTCGGTGTCTCCGAGCCCCGCGAGAGCCGTCTCGGCCCGATCGAGCCAGCGCGCGGCAGCGTCGTAACGGCCGGCGAACATGTTGGTGCCTGCGAGGTGCGCCAGCACTTCCGCCTGCATCCGGTTGGGCGTGGGGCGGCTCCGCTCCGCGGCCACCAGGGCCTGCTCGAGCAGCGCGAGACTGCGATCGGCCTGGTCGAGCCCATCGTATGCGCTGGCGAGCGTGACGAGGAGCGGCACCTTCGTCTCGGGCTGCATGTCGAGCGTCCCCATGCGGCTCGCCGCGGCATCGATCGTCTCCTGAACGGTCGCCTGTCCCGGAGGCTTCGAGCTCGCGCTCATCCTGGCGGGGTCGGCAGCCGAGAGAATTTCGAGGAGGAAGTCCCGCACCACCGAGGCATTGCGCGCCTGCTCCCGGGCGACCTGGGCCTGACGGAGAGCGACCGCGGTCGAGGCGAGCAGCGCCAGGATCGCGGCCCCCGTCGCCAGCGACGCCCATCGATGGCGGCGCAGGAAACGACTGACCCGGTACAGGGTCGAGGGTGGCCGGGCCTGGATCGGCTGCTCCGCCAGCACCCTCTCCAGATCTTCCGCCAGCGCGGAGGCGCTCCCATAGCGGTCTCCGGGACTCTTGGCGAGCGCCTTGCCCACCACGGTATCCAGATCACCCGAGAGCTGACGCCCGAGCTTCCGCCGGGAGGTTCTCCGGAGCTCCGCCGCCTCGTCGTCGATGGCGGCGCTCGGGCGAAGTGGATCCCCCTGGACGATGGCGAGCTCGATCTGCGCGACGGACGAGAGCTCGACCTGATACGGCCCCTTCCCGGTCAGCAGCTCGAAGAGGACGACTCCGAGGGTGTAGACATCGCTGGCGGTGCTGAGCGGCTGTCCGAGGATCTGCTCGGGGCTCGCATAGTCCGGGGTGAGCATTCGCCCGGCGTATTCCGTCACCGTTCCGTGCGGTGCGGGTCCGTCCCGGGCGAGCAGCTTGGCGATGCCGAAATCCAGGAGGCGGACCTCGCCTCCCGAGGTGACCAGGATGTTGGAGGGCTTGAGATCGCGGTGAAGCACCAGGTTCGCGTGGGCGAACTGCACCGCCGCCAGCACCTGGCTGAACAGCTGGATCCGTTCCTCGGCGTCGAGGCGTCGCCCGTCGCAGAACGCGGTGATCGGCTCACCGCGGACCATCTCCATGGCGAGGTAGGGCTGGCCCTCCGCCGATACTCCCGCGTCGTAGAGGCGCGCGATGTTGGGGTGCTCCAGGCGGGCGAGGATGTCGCGCTCGAGGGAAAAGCGGGCGGCG
>DASXGF010000569.1:0-2430 GCA_036489275.1 Myxococcaceae bacterium
TCGGTGCGCGCTGGATCCAGCCGAGCGGGTTCTTCTTCGGCATCGACCTCGCCTGGGCCTTCCCGCTCGGCTACTCGTCCGAGGCCAGCCCCGACCCGAGCGGGACGACCGCGAGCGTGAAGGAGACCGCCGACCGGTACCTCAAGAACGGCATCCCGCTGGTGGGGCTGATCTCCGTCGGCTGGATGTTCTGACCCACGGAATTCCTGATCGCCGATGGGCCCGCTCCTTCCCGGGGTGGGCCCCCGGCGTTTGTGGGCTGTGGTATTCCGCCGCCGTGACGAAGCCAGTGGACGAGCAGCCCGAGCCGGTGACGAAGACCGCGTCCGTGGTCGCCGGCAGCCTCGTCCCGCCGGTGGTCCAGCGGTTCCGACTGCAGGGGCTGAACGGCGAGCTGGAGGGGAAGTCCTTCGACTCCTCGTCGGACCGCGTGCAGATCGGCTCGCATCCGCTGAACGAGGTCGAGGTCCGCGACCGCACCGTCTCCCGCTTCCACTGCGAGGTGTTCATCGACCGGGAGGGGAGGGCCTGGGTGAAGGACCTGGGCAGCCGCAACGGGACGCGGGTGAACGGGGTCCGGGTCCGGGAGGCGGAGCTTCAGGAGGGGATGGTCCTCCGCGTCGGGCAGCTCGAGCTCTCCTTCACTCCGCTGGCCGAGCGGAACGAGCTCCCGGTCGCGGCACTGACCAGCTTCGGGACCCTGGTCGGCTCGTCCCTGCCACTCCGGACCGCCTTCGCCATTCTGCAGAAGGCCGCGGCCAGCGACGTCACCGTCCTCCTCACCGGCGAGTCGGGAACGGGCAAGAGCGAGGCAGCGGAGCTGATCCACGATCAGAGCGGGCGCGCCGGGAAGCCCTTCCGGGTGGTGGACTGCGCCGCGGTTCCGGCGAACCTTCTCGAGTCCGAGCTGTTCGGTCACGAGCGGGGCGCCTTCACCGGAGCCACCCAGCGCCGGGTCGGCGTGTTCGAGGAGGCGGAGGGAGGGACCGTCTTCCTCGACGAGGTCGGCGAGCTCCCCGCCGAGCTGCAGCCGAAGTTGCTACGGGTGCTCGAGGCCCGCGAGGTCCGGCGGGTCGGCTCCAACCGGCACCTTCCGGTGAACGTCCGGCTCGTCGCCGCGACCAACCGCGACCTGCGAGCAGAGGTGAACACGGGGCGGTTCCGGCCAGACCTCTTCTTCCGGCTGGCGGTCCTCATCGTGCGGCTGCCCGCGCTCCGGGAGCGGCCCGACGACGTTCCGCTCATCGCCCGCCGGCTCCTGGAGCGCCTCACGCTCGACGAGGCGACCTACCGCGCGCTGACCGATCCCGCCTTCCTCGCCCGGCTCCGCCTCTCGCCCTGGCCGGGCAACGTGCGGGAGCTCCGCAACCATCTCGAGCGCTGCGCGGTACTTCAAGAAACGCTCCAGCCTTCGCCCGAGGAGCCGTCGCCGCAGTCCCTGGATGCGCTCGACATGAGCATCCCGTTCTCCGAGGCCCGGCGGCGTCTCCTGGCCACCTTCGAGAAGAACTACGTCCGGGAGCTTCTCGAGCGGCACGGAGGCAACGTCTCGCAGGCCGCGGCCACGGCGGGAGTGGATCGGGCCCACCTGCACCGGATCATGCGGCGACACCAGATGCGCGGCTGAGCCTGGGGCTCACCAGAGCTCGGTGACCTGCCCGTTGATGTCGATCCGGAGCGCGCGGCCCTCGTCCGGGATGTCGATGGCCGGATAGACGTAGACCCGCACCGCGAGCCCCGCGACGAGCGTCGAGACCTTGAGCCCTCGGCTCTCCATCCTCGATGGCGCGGCGAGGACCACCCTCCACAGCTGGTGGGCGCCCACGGTCTCCTGGAGCTCGATGATCTGGTGCGGCCGCTCGAAGGAGGATGACTGGATGACTCCGCGGATCCACCGTCCGCGGGTGTCGTCGTAGTCCCGCCAGGGATGGCCGGAGGCGAGGGCGAGCCCGGCCGCGAGAAGGACGGTCGGGAAGAGCGCGTACCAGGCGTGCTTCATCGGGCGCGAGAATACCGCCGGCCGGGTGTGATCGCTCGTGAACGCCCGCCTGCTTCCGGCTGTGACGCGGCGGGCACGAGTCTCATGAGTCCGGGCGAGTCCGTCGGTACAGCGCCCTGATCGGTCACGTTGAGCCGAGGACGCTGCTCCGGGCATCGGCGCTGTCCTCCCTGGTCGGCCCCACCGGACCGAACCCAACCTTCCGCTCACCTCGAGTCGGAGCGGGAGGACGAGCCATGGGGAAGCGAGTCGGAGCGTCGTTCATCATCACGGTCGTCGGTGGCCTCGTGGCGTGTGGCGGGCTCGACGTCGGAGAGCTAGGGCCGGGCAGCGCGGCGATGCGTCGGATGCTGGATTGCCAGAATTGCCCCTCTCCGCAGCGGATCGAGAAGGAGGACGACCCCTCCGGCTGCGGAGTGGGCGAGACGTGC
>DASXGF010000573.1:0-7589 GCA_036489275.1 Myxococcaceae bacterium
ACCTTGCCGAGGCACTTGACGGGGTTCGCACGAGCGGCAGTTGCTCGAGCGCCTCACCGGCGCCGGCGTCCCAGCGGGAACAGCTGAGCTGCTGATCGCGCGCGAGTGGGCGATCCTCGCCGGCGAGAACGACCGTACGACCGAGACCTTCCAGCAGATCACCGGCCGCCCCCCGCGCCCGGTGGCCGAGTTCCTTCACGAGCACCGCGCGGAGTTCGTCTGAACCCAGGAGCGCGGAGCTCCGCCTGAAGGCGAGGAGGCTTCTCGCTCGCTCGACCGTTTCGGGACTCAGGCCGCCGCGAGACGCGCCTGCCGGAGCCGCTCGGCCCCGTCCAGGAACGTCCACTGCGCCCTTGCCGACCGCTCCACCGCGACCCTCGCGGCCTCGAGCGAGCCGCCGCGCTCAAGGCACCGCTCGATGCCGTCCAGCAGCCCGCGCGCGTGGTGCACGTCCAGCTCCCCGTGCAGCCGGAAGAAGCGCAGCGCCGCCGGCGAGTCGACGCCGTAGCACACGAGCCCCTTCTCCTTCGTGTCCGCCACCCGCGCGGTCTGGACCTCGTACGCCCACAGCGCCGCGAGCGCCGTCATCTCGTTCTCGCCCATCAGCGCCGCCAGCGACTCGGCCGACTGACGCGTCTCCGGAAGCGCCGACGCCTCGGCCGCCGCGCCCACCGCGGCCCCGAACGCCTCCCACAGCCGAGCGTGCGCCACGCCGGTCCGGCCTTCCTCGTCGTCGAGGTTCCGGGACAGCTCGGCCTCCGTGTCCGCATCGCCGGCGAGGGACCGCGCGCGACGGAGCAGCTCGGGCAGGGCG
This sequence comes from Myxococcaceae bacterium, assembly GCA_036489275.1. Classification (GTDB taxonomy): domain Bacteria; phylum Myxococcota; class Myxococcia; order Myxococcales; family Myxococcaceae; genus RPRB01. The sequence goes on from DASXGF010000573.1 coordinate 815, forward strand.
GTCACCTGGAAGCGGTACTGCTCGGCGTAGCGCGCCAGGTCCTCGGCCAGCAACTCCCCGGCGGACCACGCCTGGTAGAAGGGATGGGTGAGGAGATCTCGGGGGGCGAGCGCGGCCTGCAGCGCCTGCTCGACGGCAGCGGTGGTCATGGGGTCTCCGGACGATGTGCCACGATGTCGGCGCCGGAACCTAGCAAGGTCGGCCGCCGGCTTCAGCGGAAGGTGACGGCCGTCCCGTCGCCCAGCCCGCCGTCCGACTCGTCCACCGAGTCGACGTCCGCCGTCCCGCGCGGCGCCGCCGCGGCCATCGCCGCCTCGGCCGGATGCTCGACCTCGGCCGGAATCCCCTCCGGCGGCGTCAGCACCACCCCGCCGGGCCCCGGATGGCTCGACCCGTTCACCGGACGCAGCGGCTCGATGAAGGGACGTCCGCCGGCGGGCGGAAGCCCCGAGTGCCGCCGCGCCGCCTCGAGCAGCGCCGTGTGGTGCCGGTAGCGAGCCTCGAGCAGCTTGTGCACCAGCAACGGCCCCCCGGGCACCCGCCGCGCGGTGAGGGCCTGGGTCGCCCGGCGCACCGAGTAGCGCACCCGGCGGATCTGCACCCGCCAGCCACGCGGGGTCCAGGTGAAGAGCCCGTAAGCCGGCCGGATGTCGCCGTCACGCGGGATGCCCGCCGAGGCCACGTCCGCCAGGAGCATCCGGCCGAACCGGCGCCGGTAGGGGAAGTGCAGGTGACCGAAGGCGCAGGCCGCCGCGTCGAGGTGGGCGAAGAAGCGTCGCAGCGAGGCCTCGTCGAGCGTCGGGTCCACCGACTCCTCGAGGTTCCGCGGATTGGCGTGGCAGACGTAGAGGTCCTGCCCGCGCCGCGGCGAGTAGCGCACGCTGAACGGGAGCTCCCCGAGCTTCCGCGTCCACTCGGGGCCGAGCTGGTCGCGCGTCCACGCCAGGAGGTCGCGCTTCCAGTGCTCGCGCTCCCGGTAGGCCCCGCCGAGGTAGTTCCCGGCGATGTAGCAGTCGGTGTTCCCCAGCAGGATCGACTGGCACCGATCGAAGAGGAGCTCCACCGTCTCGCGGGGGTGCGCGCCCCTCAGCGCGAGGTCGCCGGCCGCCACCACCACGTCCGCGCCGTTCCTCGCGATGTCCTGGAGCACCGCCTCGCAGGCCGGGAGATTCCCATGGATGTCTGCCAGGATGGCGACCCGCATGGCGCCCCGGAGTGTACCCGCTCCCGTCACCCGGCGGCCATCCGCCCCGGGGGTCCGCCCCACCCGGCACGGGCCTCAAGCAGCCGGGAGGACGACGGTGAACGTGCTCCCCACCCCCAGCTGGCTGGCCACCCGGACCTCCCCCTCCATCCCGTGGACGAGGTGCCGGACGATGGACAGTCCAAGCCCGGTCCCCCCCATCTCCCGGCTCCGGCCCCGGTCCACCCGGTAGAAGCGCTCGAAGAGCCGGGGGAGGTGCCTGGCCTCGATGCCCAGCCCGGTGTCCTTCACCGAGAGCTGAGCCCGGTCCCCCACGCGCTCGCCGAACAGCTCCACCGTGCCACCCTCCGGGGTGTACTTGATGGCGTTGTCCAGGAGGTTCAGGAGCACCTGCTCCAGCGCCTTCGGGTCGGCCCGGGCGCTCAGGTCGGGCGGGATGCGCAGCTGGAGCGACAAGCGCTTGCCCGCGGCGCTGGGCTCCATCGCCTCGCTCGCCTGACGCGCCACCTCCCCCAGCGAGACCCGGGTCGACGACAGCGGCCGCTCCCCCGCATCCAGACGCGACAGCTCGAGCAGGTCCGAGACCAGCTCCCCGAGCCGCTCCGACTGGCGGTGGATGATCTCCACCATCTGCGGAGCGTGCTTGGCGTCCGACAGGGCCCCCGAGCGCAGCGTCTCGGCGTACCCGAGGATGGCAGCGATGGGCGTGCGCAGCTCGTGGCTCACGTTGGCCACGAAGTCCTGGCGCACACGCTCGAGCCGCTTTCGCTCGGTCACATCGCGAAACACCGCCGCGCTCCCCGGCAGCGAGGCCCCGAGCGGCACGATGTGCACCTCGAGCGTCTTGCTCCGCGGCGCGTCCATCGACACCTCGACGGTCGAGGGCACCCCCTCGCGGCAGGCGCGGAGCACGGCGTCGTGCAGCTCCGTCCGCCGGACGAGGAACAGCGGCCGCTGCCCCACCAGCTCCTGGTCGGTCCCGAGGATGGTCCGCAGCGCCTCGTTGTGCCGGAGCACCACCCCGTTGGCGTCGGTGATCCACATCCCCTCGTCCATCCCCTCGATGGCCGCGGCCAGGGTCTGCATCTCGAGCAGCGCTCCGTCTCGCTCCTCGGCCACCGCCCGCTGGCGCGCGTCCCCGACCTCCTCGGTGCGAGTCACCGCCCGCGCGGCGTCGCTCTCACTGGCCAGGGCGATGATGAAGGACACGAACGCCGCCAGGCCGCCGGCGAGGAGCCCGGTCGACAGGTCGGTGAGGGCACCCGCGCCGATGCTCGCGGCGAGACCCGGGAGCAGGGTGGCGAGGAGCAGGAAGAGGATCCGGTGGAGCTGCGGCGTCTCGTTCACGCGTCCTTGTCGGGGCTGGCCAGCTTGTAGCCGACCCCGCGGACCGTTTCGATGATGTCTCCGGCGGCGCCGAGCTTCTCCCGCAGCCGCTTGATGTGCGTGTCCACGGTGCGGGTGGTGATCTCCGCCTCGATGCCCCAGACGTCGGACAGCAGCACCTCGCGGGTCTGTACCCGGCCGGGCCGCTCGAGCAGCGTTTTCAGCAATCGGAACTCGAGCGCGGTGAGGGCAACCTCGGTCCCGGCCACCGTCACCTCGTGGCGGGCGGGGTCCAGCTTGATGCTCCCCGCCGACAGGACCCCGGTCCCCTCGGAGTCCCGCGCCATCCGGCGCAGCACCGCCTTCACCCGGAGCGCCAGCTCGCGGACGCTGAATGGCTTCACGACGTAGTCGTCCGCGCCCATCTCCAGGCCCTGGACCCGGTCCGATTCCTGGCCCTTGGCGGTCACCATCACCACCGCGGTCCGTCGGAGGTTCGGGTCCTCCTTGATGAGGCGAAGGACCTCGCTGCCCGGCAAGTCGGGGAGCATGAGGTCCAGCAGGACGAGATCCGGCTTGAACGCCTTGGCCCGGCTGAGCGCAGCCGCGCCGCTGTGGCTGGTCTCGGTCTCGAAACCCGCCGCGGAGAGATTGTAGGTGAGGAGGTTGGCGAGGTCTTGCTCGTCCTCGACGATCAGGATGCGCGACACGATTGGGGGAACCTCCGGGGAGCGTGGACCTTCGACCCGGGAGGACGCCTGTACCAGACAGGGGCGACGAGTCGGGTGACGCTCTGGTGTCGGGGCCATGACGCCCCGGGAACGCCCCTGTCGTTGACAGGGGATGGGTGTGTCATTAGGGTCCGCGCCCTTTTTCCACCCCCATGGTCGTCACCGTCGATCAGATCCGCGAGGGAGGCCTCTCCCTCGACGAGACGCTCTCGGAGAGCTTCCTCACCCACGCGCTTGCGGAGGTCAAGGACACCGGGTTTCGCCAGGATGGGCCGGCCCTCCTGCACGTGAAGCTCCAGAAGACCGGGAGCGGGGTGCTCCTGCGAGGCTCGACCGAGGTGCCCGTCCAAACACCCTGCCGCCGCTGCCTGACCGACGTCCACCTCAGAGTCCCGGTGAGCTTCACCCTCAGCCTGGTCTCCCAGGCCGCGCTCGCTGGCGACTCCGACCACGGGGACGACGAGGAGGCCGAGCGCGGGGGGAGCTTCCCCCTCGAGCGCGCCGACGAGGAGGTCTTCGACGGCAAGACCATCGACCTCGACCCGCTGGTCCGCGAGCAGGTGCTGCTCGCCCTTCCAATGCACGCCGTCTGCAGAGACGACTGCAAGGGGCTGTGCGGCCAGTGTGGGAAGAACCTGAACGAAGGGCAGTGCGGTTGTGCCAGGACCCAGGTAGATCCGCGTCTCGCCGCGCTGAAGAACATCAAGCTGAACTAGGAGCAAACGCCGTGGGAGTTCCCAAGAAGAGGACGTCGAGGATGCGCCGTGATCGGCGGCGCGCTGCCAACAACAATCTCCGCAGCGCGGTGCAGGTCATCTCCTGCCCGAACTGCAAGGAGCCGGTGCTTCCCCACCGGGCGTGCAGCAGCTGCGGCCACTACGCCGGGCGAGAGGTCATTGCGACCAAGTAGCCGCCGGACCGTGGACGACGCACAGAGCCAATTCCGCTGTGGGTACAATCATACCTGTCCCGGCCGGAGGACAATCCTGGCCGCTTGCGCCATGGTGACCCGCGCATGAGGCGCACCGCGATTCTGGGGACGGGGGCTTACGCTCCCGAGAAGGTCCTCACCAACGCCGATCTCGAGAAGCTGGTCGAGACGTCGGACGCCTGGATCACCGAGCGCACGGGCATCAAGGAGCGCCGGATCGCGGCCCCGGGCGAGCTGACCTCGGACATGGCGGTGAAGGCCGCCATCCGTGCGCTGGAGATGGCGCGGACCCGGGCCGACGAGCTGGACCTCATCATCCTGGGGACCGTGTCCCCCGACATGCCCATGCCGTCCTCGGCGGTGGCCGTGCAGGCCAAGCTGGGAGCGAAGAAGGCTTTCGCCTTCGACGTCTCCGCCGCCTGCGCGGGCTCGCTCTACGGGATGTCCATCGCCGACCAGTACATCCGCAACGGCGGGGTGCGGCGAGCGCTGGTCGTGGGCGCCGAGCTCCTGAGCCGGGTGGTGGACTGGACGGACCGCAACACCTGCGTGCTCTTCGGTGACGCGGCCGGGGCGATGGTGCTCGGGCCGTCGGAGGAGCCGGACCACGGCATCCTCAACATCCACCTTCACTCGGACGGCAACGCCGCCGGCATCCTCACCATCCCCGGCGGCGGCAGCCAGCACCCGCAGTCTCCCGAGGTGCTGGAGAAGAAGCTCAACAAGGTCGCGATGAACGGCCGCGAGGTCTACAAGTACGCGGTCCGCGCGCTGCCCGAGGCGGTGATCGAGGCGCTCGGCGCGCAGGGCCTCGCCCCCGGCGACGTCACTCACCTCATCGGGCACCAGGCGAACATCCGGATCATCGAGTCGGTGTGCGACCGCCTCGGTCTTCCGATCGAGAAGTGCTGGCTGAACATCCAGCGCTACGGCAATACCTCCTCGGCCTCGCTCCCCATCACCTTCGACGAGGCAAATCGCGCCGGTCGACTCCGCAAGGGCGACATCATCGCGATGATGGCCATCGGCGCCGGGATGGCCTGGGGCGCGGGCGTGGTGAGATGGTGAAGGTCGCCTTCGTCTTCCCGGGGCAGGGCAGCCAGGCCGTGGGCATGGGCAAGGCGCTGGCCGAGGCGTTCCCCGAGGCGCGGGCGGTGTTCCAGTCGGCTGACGACGCGCTCGGCGAGCCGCTGTCCCGTCTCTGCTTCGAGGGCCCAGAGTCCGAGCTCGTGCTCACCCGCAACACCCAGCCGGCCATCCTCACCACGTCCATCGCCGCGCACGCGGTGTGGTCGGCCCGTGGCGGGACGGCGGCGTTCGTCGCCGGGCACTCGCTCGGCGAATACTCGGCGCTGGTCGCCGCGGGCGCTCTCTCCCTGGGCGACGCGGTCCGAGCCGTCCGTGCGCGCGGGACGTTCATGCAGGAGGCGGTGCCCGCGGGGACCGGGGCAATGGCCGCGGTCCTGGGTCTCGACGCCGAGGTGGTGACCCGCGTCTGCGCCGAGGTGGCCGGCTCGGAAGTGGTATCGCCGGCGAACTACAACTCGCCGGAGCAGACGGTCATCGCCGGTCACGCCACCGCGGTGGAGCGCGCCTCAGCCAGGCTCAAGGAAGCCGGCGCCAAGCGGGTGGTGCCGCTCGCGGTCTCCGCCCCCTTCCACACTGCGCTGATGGAGCCGGTGAAGCCTCGCCTCGCCGAGGTCCTCGCCCGCTGCAAGTTCTCCGCGCCGCGCGTGCCGGTGGTGACCAACGTCGAGGCCGCCCCCAACGCCGACGCCGCACGGGTGGTTCCCTTGCTGCTCGCGCAGGTCAGCGCCCCGGTGCGGTGGGTCGAGTCCGTCCGCGCGCTCGCCGCCGCGGGCGTCACCCGGGTGGTGGAGCTCGGCCCGGGCAAGGTGCTGGGGGGTCTGGTGAAGCGCATCTCGAAGGACGTCGAGGTGCTCAACGTGGAGGACCCGGCGAGCCTGGAGAAGGCGCTCGCGGCCGCCGGAAGCCGTTAGCGCGGCCACTCCAGGGGAGCGGACAGTCGATGGAGTTCACCGGAAAGGTGGTTCTGGTCACCGGCGGCTCTCGCGGCATCGGGCGGGCCTGCGCGGTCGCGTTCGGCAAGGCCGGAGCCACGGTGGTGCTGACCTACGCCGGCAACGAGGCCGCCGCGGCCGAGGCCGTCGCTGCGAGCGGCCCGGGGGCGCGGTGCATGAAGTTCGACGTCGCCGACACCGCGGCCTGCGCGAAGGCCGTGGACGAGGTGGTGAAAGGGGCTGGACGCCTCGACGTTCTGGTGAACAACGCTGGCGTGGCCATCGACGGGCTCGCGGTCCGGGTGAAGGACGAGGACTGGGACCGGACGCTGGACACCAACCTCAAGGGCGCGTTCGCCCTGTGTCGCGCTGCGGCGCGGCCGATGATGAAGCAGCGGTCCGGAGCGATCGTGAACCTCACCTCGGTCGTCGGCGAGATGGGAAACGTGGGCCAGGCTGCCTACGCGGCGAGCAAGGCCGGCCTCATCGGGCTCACCAAATCGCTGGCCCGTGAGCTGGCGAGCCGCAACATCCGGGTGAATGCGGTCTCGCCGGGGTTCAT
>DASXGF010000604.1:0-4186 GCA_036489275.1 Myxococcaceae bacterium
CTTCCTGCGCTTCCCGCGAGCCCCCACCCAGGAGTGGGGCTTCCTGGTGAGGCGAACGGTTCACCGCACGCACCAGGTCTTCGACTCGAACCTCGTCCCGCGGAGCGCGAACGGGCTCGTCTCCCGCTTCGGGACGCTGACCGGGCTCGACGCGCTCGTCCCGCACCAGGCGTTCCAGCTCACGCCGTACGCCACCGCCCGGCTCCAGCTCTCGCCGCAGTACACAGATCCGGTCTACCCGAAGCCGCGGCTGGTGGAGCCATCGGCCGACGTGGGCGCGGACCTCCGGGTGGGACTGACCTCCGACCTCACGCTCAACGCGGCCATCAACCCGGACTTCGGGCAGGTGGAGGCGGACCAGGTGGTGCTCAACCTGAGCAACCAGGAGATCTTCTTCCCCGAGAAGCGGCCGTTCTTCACCCAGGGGCTCGAGCTCTTCCAGCCGGTGGGTTCCGAGTTCCAGAACCCCGTCCCGATGCAGCTCTTCTACAGCCGGCGGATCGGCCTCGACACCCCCATCCTCGCCGCGGCGAAGGTGACCGGCAGCGGGTGGAAGGGCCTCGACATCGGCATCCTCGACGCCGTGGTCATGGGGGCCGCAGACCCGGGGAAGAAGGACGTGGCGTACCTCGACGACCCGGACCCGGACGACGCCTGGGTCCACCGGGTGGAGGGCAGTCCGGACCGGCGGCTGCAGTTCCACGTCCAGCAGCCGTTCCACCTCGGCCTGAACAGCGCCCTCCCCAGGGAGCCCCCGGTCTCGCGGAACTACTTCGCGGCCGTGGCCCGACAGACGTTCCTCGGGAGCTCGTCGGTGGGGCTGACCCTCACCTCGGTGAACCCGCTCCAGGCGCGGTGCACGCACGACGACATCGTGCGAACGCGGAACCTCCGAGCAGCGCTGCCGGCTGACATCCAGGAGAACTCCGCCGACCCCATCCGCTGGGACGAGGCGCCGCCGTTCCTCAACGACTGCGCCGGCTTCGGCGGAACGACCGCCGGGTTGGACTTCAATCTTCGCTCCGGCGACGGCGAGTGGGTGGCGCTGGGGACGGTGGTCGGGAGCCGGCGCATCGGCGGCCCGGCCGACGATGTCCTCCGCGACGGGACGGTGATGCACCCCGGGAACTACGGGGCCGGCGGCTACCTCGTCGCCGGCAAGGTCGGCGGCGAGGGCTTCCGCGCCTGGGTCAACGGGCGCTACGCGTCGCCGAAGCTCGATCTCACGGCCATCGGCTACCAGCAGAGCCAGAACCAGCAGTCCATCCAGGGCACCATCGCCTACTACCGGAGCCGCGGGATCGGGGCGCTCCACGAGATACAGGCCAGGCTCTACGCCAGCACCTGGTGGTCGACCGACGGCCACTGGACTCCGCGCGGCAACTACGCCGGGTTCGACGCCAACACCATCCTGCCCGGCTACCAGCAGATCGGCTGGAACGTGCAGCTCGAGGTTCCCCGCTACGACGTCCGGGAGATCGATGGCTACGGCGTGCCCTTCGAGCGGATCGGCGACGTGGCCACGGCCATCTACGGGAGCACCGACCCGAACCGCCCGGTCGTGCTCAGCGGCGACGTCTTCGGCGCGCGCGGCTTCCGGCAGGGCCCCACCGAGCCGCTGACTGCCTGGGGAACCGACCTCACCCTCTTCATCCGGCCGGTGGCCTGGTCCGAGACGCAGCTCATCGCCCACTACGAGCACAACCCGCAGGGCTACCGGTACGTCGACTGCCTCGGCTCGGGGGGCGGCTCCTGCGCGGCGGCCGGGGTCGGAGACCCGTCACGGAACGTGTTCCTGTTCGGGAAGCAGGACCCGAAGATCTTCTCGCTGACGCTCCGGCAGACCTTCGTCTTCGCGCCCCGGCTCACGCTCCAGATCTACGCCCAGCTGTTCAGCGCAGGCTCGCACTACTCGGGGTTCGCCGTGGCGCCGGCGAACGCGGGGGAGCGCATCGACATCGACCAGCTCTCGGTGCTTCCAGGGGGCCAGCTTCCGCCGGGAGAGGACAACCCCGACTTCCACGACGCGGCGTTCAACCTGAACGTGGTGCTGCGGTGGGAGTACCGGCTCGGCTCGACCCTCTTCCTGGTGTACTCCCGGAACCAGTCGGTGCTCGGGGTTGCCCCGAACCAGGAGCCGACGTCCGGACTGCTCCCGCTGCGGCTCGGTCCGGGTCCGACGGTCGACACCTTCCAGGTGAAGTGGTCCTACTTCTTCGACCTGTAGCTACGTGGTCCGCGGGTCGCTCTTTGGCCGATCGCGGTAGAAGAGGATCAACGAGAAGCAGTGGAACTCGTTGTCGCTCGACTGGCAGACGACCCGATCCACGACTTCGAGATCGGCATTGCTCTTGAGCCAGCGGGTGACGTTTTCGCCGAGCTCCTCGCGGTCTCGAGCCTTCGTCGCCGAGAACACCTTCACGCCCGTGAACATGCGCCAGACCCCTCCCCGGGACCGCCGCCCGCCTGCCTGTATGGCATGCGGCCTTTACGAGTGTCAAAGAGGTGGCGCCCGGCAGGGGTCATGTCCACCCTCCGGAGAAGGCGGCGGGCTGGCGGGCGAGGGCGGAGTCTTGAACAACAAGAAAGACGCGGCGGTTCGTTTCATTCAGGAGATCCAGCGCATGGATCCCAAGCAGCTCCATGCGATGATCAGCCGGGAGGCGGGAGAGGACCTCGCGCAATTCTTCATGTCGTACAGCGCGACCTTGATCGCCCGGGATCCCGAGCGCGTGCTCCAGAACGGCTCCTCGTTGATGCTGATGGGTTACCTCATCCGCACCCAGGAGGAGCACCGCAAGGAGAGCGTCTTCGAGCAACCCCTGGCTTACGCGTAGAACGCATCTCGACCCGGGTGGGGAGTCCGTGCTAGCCGCGGGCCTTCCCGGATCATGCTGATCGACCTCCACGTTCATTCGCACCTCACCAAGGGGTGCGACCTCGACCCCCGCGCCGTCCTCGAGCGCGCCGCCTCGCTCGGCCTCGAAGGGGTGGCCTTCACCGAGACCAACACCCAGGACGGGTGCGACGAGCTCTTCGACCTCCAGCCGAAGACGCCGCTGCGCATCTTCGTCGGCCTGGAGCTGGTGACCGACCGCGGGCAATTCCTCTGCTTCTTCCCCCGTCCGGACCAGGTGCCGGAGCCGGTGCAGCTCTGGGGGAGCAACCGGGAGAAGCCCTGGAGCGCGGCGGAGAGTATCCCGAAGGTCATCTCGCTCGGCGCGGTGGTCGTGGCCGCCCGTCCCTACGACCGCGACTTCCCGACCCCCGCGCTCGACCACGTCCTGACCGTGCAGGGCCTGTCGGCCATCGAGGGGTACAACGCGCGGGTGCGCCAGCCGGCGAACGACCTCGCGGTGGAGGCGGCGGAGAAGCTCGGCCTTCCCTGCGTGGGCGGCAGTGACGCCAAGCTCGCGCTGGACGAGGTGGGGCGGGGCGCGACCTTCTTCCGCGACCGGGTGACCAGCCAGGCGGATCTGCTGACCGCGCTGCGGGGGAAGGGCTACTGGCCGGTGATGGTGGGCGAGCTGCCCCGTCTCGGCCGCCCCGGTGAGGCCCGCGAGCAGGAAAAGAGCAGCCGGAAGCGGAAGGGCTTCAGGGGACGGTTCCGGTAGCGTCCGGAGCGCGCGACTCGACGAGCTGTCCGTCGAGGAGCTCCGCGCGCCGAGCGCCGCCCGGCCAGGTCCAGGTCTCCTTCCGGGCGCCGGCCTCGAAGCGCTGCTCCTTGCGGCTGGGAGGGCCCCAGGCGGCGACCACGGCTGTCTCGGGCATCTCGATGACGGTGTGGCGCGTGCGCACGGCCTCGACCACCGCGTCGTTCCAGCCGGTGGTCTGCAGCGCCGGGTCGAGGCGGCTCACCCACTGCCCGAGACCGGCCCAGAACTCCTGGACGGAGCGGGCGCGGTCCGGGAGCGGAAGGATGGCGGAGGAGCCTCCCGGTAGGCCCAGGCGGACCCAGACCGCGTCGCGAGGCGTTCCCTCCGGGCGAAGGGTCCGGGCCTCGGCGCCGGGGAAGGACACGTCGAGCAGCTGGACCGGGGTCCCGGCGGGGAGGACGCCCTCGCTGCGTCCCGGCCAGCGAGGCTCCTGCTCCTCCAGCGGTCCGCCGAGGAGGAAGGTCGTCGCGGGCATCGCCTCGAAGTGCACGCGGACGCAGGAGATGGCCAGCCACCGGGGTGGTGAGGTC
>DASXGF010000623.1:0-3997 GCA_036489275.1 Myxococcaceae bacterium
AACGCTCCAGGGCACCGTGTACCTTGCTTCCGACGCCGGTGAGCTCATCGCGGTCGTTGTGGACAGCCATGGCCTCGACTCCTCTGCCCCCTGGCCCAAGTACCAGCACGACGTCCGGAACACGGGGAACCCCACGACACCGATCCAGTCGTGCCCCTGAAGCGCCGATCACGCCGATTCGGTTGAACAGCCACCACTTGGCCACTAGCAGGCCCTCGTGGCCTTCCACGAAGGTGAGCTCCTCGTCCAGGACCGCGCGGGAGTGCGCAGTGAGGCACGCCGTGTCGGGCAGATGCTCCGCGCGGCAATCCGACCGGACGCACGCGCCTTCCTCGCCGACCGGCGGTTCGTCGTCCTCGCCGCCGAGGCCACCGACGGCCGCGTGTGGGTCAGCCTCATCGCCGGCCCGGCCGGCTTCGTCTCGAGCTCGGAGGACGGCACCCGACTGCACGTCGCCATCGCCGCGGACCGCGACGATCCCATCGCCCCAGCGCTCGCTCCCGAGGCCTCCGTCGGGCTCGTCGCGACCGACTTCGCGGCACGCCGCCGGTACCGGGTGAACGGGACGGTGGAGCCCATCAGCTCGGGCATTTCCCTCCACGTCCGCGAGGCGTTCGGCAACTGCCCCAAGTACATCCACGCCTACACCACACTGCCCGATGGACCGGTCTCCGGCTCCTCCCCTCGGACGTCCGACCGGCTCGACGACGACCAGCGGCGGTGGATCGAGCAGGCCGAGACCCTCTTCGTCGGAACGACCCACCCGGATGCCGGCGCGGACGTCTCACACCGTGGAGGCGCTTCCGGCTTCGTCCGGGTCACGGGTCCACGCGAGCTCGACTGGGGCGACTACCCCGGGAACAATCTCTTCAACTCGCTCGGAAACACCGCCGTGCATCCTCCGGCTGGGCTTCTCTTCCTCGGTCCCCCGACTGGCTCCGTGCTCCAGCTCACCGGCAGACTCGAGATCGACTGGTCCCCCGAGGCCACCGCCCAGATTCCCGCCGCCGAACGCGTCCTGCGCTTCTCGATCGAGCGGATCGTCGAGCGCCGCAGCGCCATCCCCCTCCGCTGGGCCCGCGGCAGTTCCTCTCCCTTCAATCCACCGGCCCCCTGATCAGGGCTCGAGCTTCGCCCGCTCGATTCGGTCGAGCCGCAGCGTCCGCCGCTCGCCCCGCTCCAGGTCGTCGCAGTGCACCATCGTCAGCGAGCGCTCCATCGTGAGCCCCCGCACCCGCATCCGCCGGTCCTTCACCACCCCGTCCGAGGCCCGGTACCGGAGCCGCGTCACCCGGCGCTCAAACCACGCGTCCTCCACCGCCTCTCGCACCCCAGGAGCCGCCGGGTGCGCCGGGATGCCCACGAAGCTCAGCTCGCGCATCAGCTCGAGCAACTCGCGCTGCGCCGATGCCGCCAGCGCGCCCCGGACCTTGTCGATGCTCCCCTGCAGCGTCCGGGTGAACGGCACCAGCCGCATCCGGATCGCCCAGTCCCCCAGCGCCGACAGCAGCGCAGCCTCACGTGCGGTGAAATTCACCGGTGGCAGCGAGTACGTCCGGTCCAGCGCGTACCCGCCCCCTCGCCCTCGCTCGGCCGAGATGGGCAGCTCGGCCTCACGCAGCGCGTCGAGATCCCGATAGATGGTCCGGAGCGTCACACCGAAGCGCTCGGAAAGCTCGGCCGCAGTCACCCCCGTCCGGCGGGCCCGGAGGTGCTCCGCCAGTGCAAACAGCCGGGCCTGCCGGCGCATCCTTCAAACCTGACAGACACCTGACATCGACGCAACCCATCCTCCCGCATGCACTCGCGATTGTCGCGAGACCGCACACGCAGATGGAGCAAGCACCATGGCCAACGCACTCACCTGGTTCGAGATCCCGACCCTGGACCTGGACCGAGCGGTCCGCTTCTACGAGAACGTGCTCGGCGTCCGGCTGAAGCGGGAGATCTTCGGCGGTGTCCCGCACGCCATCTTCCCGGCGGGCGACGCAGACGCGAGCGGCGCGCTCATCCAGGACGGCCGACGCAAGCCGTCCTCGGAGGGGACGCTGATCTACCTGGACGCGGCGGGGAAGCTCGACGCCTGCCTCGAACGCCTCCGGGGCGCAGGAGGAACCCTCCTGATGCCCAAGACCGACATCGGTGACCCGGGGTTCATCGCCGTGCTCCGGGACACCGAGGGGAACTCGGTAGCACTCCACTCGCCCCGGAAGGCCTGAGTGCCTCTCGTCAGCTCGCCCCGGCGCTCCTGCCTCCCTCGAGGCGGAGCGCGCAGCGGTGGCAGCGGTCCCGCCCGGCGCGCATCCAGCCGGTGCAGTCCGGGCATCGGTGGAGCTGGTGGCGATGCGCATTGCGGCACTGCGTACAGATGAAAAGCGCCCCCGCGCTCGCCGCGCCGATCGGCACCCGGGCTCCGCCAGAGAGCATCCGCGCCGGCCGCAGCCGGACCTGGTCGGCCTCGGACTTCCCGCAGCTCACGCACGCGGGCGAGACGCCCTCACTCGCACCGTTGCCGTCCATCATCGCCGGCACCGAGTCCGGCGACGTCCCTCGCATCGCGCACGCGGCACAGAACGGCGCTCCGCGTGGCTTGTACCCGTGGCAGAGCACGTTCCCGCCGCGGCGTGGACAGAGGTCCACCAGCGCGTCCGTCCGAAAGCCGAACGCCGCCTCCAGTCGCAACAGCACGTCCGCCGGTCCCTTGCCGAGTGCCATCCAGGCCGAGAGCTGTGTCTGCCGCGCGTCGAGCACCCTCGCCGCACGGGCCTGGGTCACGCCGGCGAGACGCAGCGCGAGCCGCAGCTTGTGTCCGTCCTCCAGCGTCAAATGGGCTCCGCACCCGGCACGAACCCCGCGCCCGCGCCCGGACAGTTTTCGGCGCGCACAATGCCCGGCTCCCGCGGCGCTGGGGAAAGTGTCCGGGGGAATGTGCACAACTTGAACGAGCGAGCGTCGGCAGACGACGCTCCAGCACCTCGGCAAAGGTGCACCGCAGGCGCTACCGTGCGCCGCACCTGAGCCGTCGAGGGTCTCCTTTCGAGGATGACGGTCGTCGCTCACAGGGACATCGAGGAGACCTCGAGGTGTCTGACACCATCGAGAGTCACCTCGGAAACCCGCGTCAACACGCGTACCCGGGAATTCACGACAGCGATGGACGGTGGTTGACCATACGGTTTCAGCGTCCCTCCGCCCGCACCCTGACGGGGCGTGCGTGGCGCGGCCTCTCTTACGAGATGTCTCTTACGAGATGTCTGACACCTCGCGGGGCCTCGCGGGGGGATAGCTCGCGGCGAGCGGGCGGGAGAGCACGCTCCGAGAGGCGATCGTCCGCTCATTGCGAGGTGTCTCATTGCGAGATGTCCATTGCGAGATGTCTGACACCTCTGGAAGAGCGACAGCTTCGACACCTCCGGAGACGCCGCCTCCGGGCGACTAGGGAGCGTCTGGCACCTCCACGGGGACTTCGCCTCCTGGCGACTACGAAGTGTCTGACACCTCCGCGGAGACACCTCCGCGGAGGGGCCCGCGAGACCGCCGTGCCCGCCCGTGCACCGCGCGCGGATCATTCCGATGTGGCGCCCCGCGCTGAACGATGCGACACCTTGCGGCGCGCGCCGTCGCGGGCGGCGCCCCGGCCGATGACCGCACGCTTCCCAGCGCTGTGCCTTGCCCTGCTCCTGGCGCCCGCTGCCTACGCCGCGCCGCGCAGCGACGTCGAGCCGCTCCGGTGGCTCGCCGGCGAGTGGCAGGGCGATGGACCCGTCGGCCGTGTCGACGCGTTCTGGCTCCCCCCCGGCGCCGGCACCATGGTCGGCGTCCTCCGCCGAATCCGCGAGGGCCGCGTCGTCGGTTACGCCATCGCCACCGTCGTCGAGTCCGACGGCTCCCTCCTCCTCCGCGTCAAGCGCTTTGACGCGCTCCTCGCCGGTCGCGACTCCCAGGAGTCACCTAACCCCCGCAGGCTCGTCTCCATCTCCGACCAGGAGATCGCCTT